>CALGJS010000015.1 GCA_937927835.1 uncultured Saprospiraceae bacterium
AGAAATACACGCTACACGATCGAGTGCCTCTACACATCTCCCAATCCGCATATCCCCAAATCAAAACTTCAAATCGTTGCAGGCATTATTAATTTTTCATTAAAACATTATTCATTAATTTTGCAGCATGAAAGCCATCCAGCAAAAACTCAAAACAGTCCAAGACTTATTACAAAAAGAAAAAGAAGCAGACTTTGATCGATTTCGGGAAGAAGTACTACAACTCACCCAATCTGAACGACGTGATAAAGGCCTTTGTTGGTATCCGCTAAATGTCTTAAAAACCGGTTACACCGTTGGTGAACGTGCCTTTGTCACGGTAGAACGAACCGCCCAAATCAACGAATCTCATCGCTTACGATCAGGGTCTCCTATTGAGTTCTATACCAGTTCAGATGATAAAAATCGAAACCATGCACAACGAGGAATCATTCATTTTGTCGAACGAAACAAAATGAAAATCATCCTCAATAATAAAGACATTCCTGATTGGATCAATGATGGACAGCTAGCCGTAGAAATGTTGTTTGATGAGCGAACTTATCTAGAAATGGAAAAGGCCATGAAGGTCGTTCTAAAAGCTAGTGATGATCGACTAACAGAATTAAAGCGAATGTTCTATGGAGATTTACAGCCAGAATTTGCCCCGCTGAAAGAAGTACATCATGACCTACTCAATGAAGCACAAAAGCAAGCCGTTCAATCCATTATCGCAGCCAAAGATATTGCCATTGTACATGGCCCGCCAGGCACTGGGAAGACCACCACTTTGGTGCATGCTATAAAATTATTAGCAAAAACAGAAAAGAATATTCTCGTCACTGCCTCCAGTAATGCTGCCGTAGATTTGATGGTCGAACGTCTAGCAGAACAAGGACTGAATGTTGTTCGAATTGGTAATATTTCTCGCGTGAATGACCAATTAGTTTCTATGACCTTAGATGGTCGCTTAGCTCAACATCCAGAACATAAAAATATCAAACGCCTAAGAGTACAAGCTGCCAATGCTCGTAAAGGAGCCCGTAAATTTAAACGTCGCTTTGGAAGTAAGCAACGTTCCCAGCGCAATGAAAATTACCAAGAAGCGCGCGAATTGGAATCTTACGCAAAAATGCTCGAAGAAAGACTCTTACACGAAATCCTCTTCCAAGCAGATGTGATTGCTTGCACCCTTGTCAATACGCAAAGCAATAGTCTCCAACACATGAAATTTAAAACCGTGGTTATTGATGAAGCTGCACAGGCAATTGAACCAGCCACTTGGATTCCACTCATTCGGGTGCAAAAAGTAATCTTAGCAGGTGATCCTTATCAATTACCTCCAGTCATCAAATCTCCAGAAGCAAGAGAAAAAGGTTTGGGAATGACACTCTTAGAAAAGTGGGTGCGAGATGGAAAACCTACCAGTTTTTTGGACACGCAATATCGGATGCACCCCACGATTATGGGTTTTTCTAATACTATTTTTTATGAAAATAATCTAAAAGCCGCACCCTCAGTAGTAGATCAAAAAGTCGGAATTCCAGATCTTTCTCCGGTTTTGTTTATTGATACCGCCGGATGTGGCTTTAATGAAGAAATCAACCCAGAGACCAAAAGTCGATACAATGAAGGAGAAGCTTTTATCTTGCGAGAATATTTTCTAAAATTTACAGGACAGCTAACCGAACAGGCTATTCCGATACCTTCCATGGCCATCATTGCTCCCTATCGAGAACAAGCGCGACACCTCTCGCAGCTTTTTCAAGAGGATGAAGAATTGCTCCCTTTTGCCGATCACCTCTCTATCAATTCTGTTGATGCTTTCCAAGGACAAGAACGAGAAATTATCTTTATCAGTCTAACTCGCTCCAATGACAAGGCCGAAATAGGCTTTCTTTCTGATTATCGTAGAATGAACGTTGCACTGACTCGAGCAAAGAAGCATTTAGTCGTAATTGGGGATAGCGCCACCATTGGAGCGGATGATTTCTACCAAAAATTCATCGAATATGCTGAAACCAAAGGACAGTACCAATCTGCTTGGGAATACATGAAAAGTTAACTTACTCTAAGAACCGTCTTTGAAACGACAATCTATCTTATCACTTAAAGTGATTTTCTAGAACATATATTTAAAAAAAGCGTAATTCTTTTTAAGACTCTCTGAAATAAAATATTTACACATACTAATTTAATTTGAAAATAAATATGTCGTATTTAAATATGTTTTGTATTGGGGGTATTCTATGCTTTTTTACATTATCAATTAATGCCCAAAATTCAATATCGAATACTGTCGAAGTTACCTATGCGAAAAAAATAGGCATAACGGCTCCGTTACGATCCTTAGCCCCAATGGCATCAACTAGTGAAGAACGGCGTAAGCAAGCCAAATTAACTAAAAAATTCATCCCTAACTTTATGGGAAGAGGGCGACGCCCCGATCCGAATCCAAATGCTTTGCCAGTTGGTCCTGATCCCGTATTACAGACTTCGACTAACAATACCCTAACTAGTAGTATTGCCATAGCGCCTACCATTAATATGGATGGGATGACGAGAGAAATTTCAAATGCCAATGTACCTGATCCTGTTGGAGATATCGGAAAAGATCATTACGTACAAGTAGTAAATTCAACCTTTCTTCAAGTTTTTGACAAACAAGGAATTACCCTCAGTGAACCCATTGCAGCCAATACCATTTGGGCTAATTTGGGTTTTAATTCTGGTGGAGATCCAATTATTTTATATGACCAACAGGCGCAACGGTGGATATTGACAGAGTTTCCCAATTTTCAAGGAGGAAATCAATTACTTATTGCAGTTTCTCAAAATTCAGACCCATTAGGTAGTTGGGCTGTTTATAATTTTGGTACGCAAAGTTTTCCTGATTATCCTAAGTATAGTATCTGGCCAGATGCCTTGGTGTTAAGTACTAATGAAGGCAATTCAAGTCAATTACCCGCTTATTTTATTGATCGGCAAGCTTTACTCGATGGAGCAGAAGAGGTAGCTATTCAAAGATTGGTCTTGCCCGGACCAGTTACGGGACCAGGTTTTTTAACTGCAGTTCCTATTGAATGTAGTGGAGGGCTACCACCAGTCGGTAAAAGAGACCCGATCTTACTGGCACTAAAAGATGATGCCTGGAGTGGAGTAGAGACAGACCAGATAGAAATCATGACCGTTACAGTAGACTTTGCAGATCCCAATAACACAGCGTTTACCGTTGCCGAAATACCTACTGCTCCTTTTGATAGTTATCCGTGTGCGGTCTCAGGTGCTGGCTTTGATTGTATTCCCCAAATGGGCGGACAAGGGATTGATGGACTGCCTGAAGTTATCATGAACCAACCTCATTATCGAAGTTTTGAAGCACACGAAAGTATTGTTTTAAATTTTATTACGGATGCGACGGGTAATAATCGTTCAGGTATTCGTTGGATAGAATTACGACGAGAGGTAGGTGCAGATTGGACTTTGTATCAAGAAGGTACCTACGCACCGGATGATGGTCTCCATCGATTTATGGGAGCCATAGCAATAGATGGTGGTGGGAATATCGGATTAGGATATTCTGTTTCAAGTTTGACCACTTACCCAGGATTGCGTTTTACAGGACGACTGGATACAGATCCATTAGGAGAAATGACCATTGATGAATACACGCTGGTGGAAGGAACTGGTGCCACCAATACTGATAGGTTTGGAGACTACGCGCATATGGGAGTTGATCCGCTGGATAATCGAAGCTTTTGGTTTACAGGACATTATGTGACTACGGATGGATGGGCTACTCGGATTGCCCAATTTCAAATTGAAAAAGATACTTTCGATATTGGGCCTTTTGTATTAGAGACACCACAAAATAGTCCTGTCCTAACCGACCAAGAAACAGTAAAAGTACGCGTAAAAAACCTTGGATTAGAATCTATCGCTGGTTTTAATGTAGGATATGTTTTTGAAGAGGAGGCACCTGTGATTTCATCTGTCAATACTATTATTACACCTGGAGCTACTTACCTGCACACTTTTACGCCGACGGTGGATATGTCAGAAATTGGCCCATATAATTTTAAAGTATTTACAAGTACTGGATTAGATCAGACGATAGGAAATGATACGATGAACGTTACGGTTTCTAAATTGCCTGAATTTGATACAGGGATAACAGAACTTGGAGGACTAGAAATTTATAGCTGTAATGATAGCATCACTGCTGAATATGAATTTTATAATTTTGGTACAGCTACACTAACAGAAGTCTCTATTGAAGTTAAACTTAATGGTGCTACCGTAAATGATTTCGTCTGGCAAGGAACCCTCACACCAGGGAATAGTATTAGCGAATCTATTCTAGTAGAAAATCTAATGGAAGGGCCAAATGAACTTTCCATTGAGGCTTATAACCCAAATGGAGTAGAAGATCAACGACCAGAAAATAACGGAATGAGTCAAGGGTTTGGTGTTTCAGGAGAAGAAAAAGACATTACTTTGATCCTTACTTTAGATGAATATCCGAATGAGACTACTTGGACCTTAACAGATGTTCAAGGTTCTACTTTATTTAGTGGTGGTCCTTATGCTACCCCCAATACAACGATTAGTGAAACTTGGTGTTTAGATCCGCGCCAATGCTATAAATTGACCCTTAATGATAGTTATGGCGATGGCTTTTGTTGTAGCAATGGACAAGGTAATTACACCCTAACCGATCCTGAAAGTATTGTTTTGACTCAAGGACTTGGTAATTTTGCGGTAACGGAAGTGATTGATTTTTGTGTAGAATTTACTTGCCTACTTTCTGCTGAAATTAATACCTCTGACCCAAGTCCATCCAATCAAAATGGAATTATATTGGTTCAGCCTGCTAATGGTTTAGCACCTTATTCTTACAGTAATGATAATGGTAATTCTTTTCAATCTAGTAATATTTTTTCTGCTTTAAACCCAGGAATTTATCACATCGTCGTTCGAGATCAAAATAATTGTGAGTATACAGAAAGTATTCAATTGGGAATGACAACTAGTATCACTCCTAACCTAGAAGAAGCGGAAGTTCAAATCTATCCTAATCCTACCCATGGCGTATTCCAAGTAGAAATATCAGGCTTATCAGAAAATGAAAATAACTTAGAATTACAGATTTTCAACGTACTAGGCCAAAGGATTCAAACCGTCAAGATTCCAAAATATGATGGTACCTATCAAGGGTTGGTCTCTCTCGCTGCTCAGCCAATTGGCCTTTATTTTTTAAAATTTGAAACGGAAAATCTGAAAGAACTATTTCCTGTCGTTAAATTATCAGAATGAGATTAAGTTTGGAATGTTGACGACAAAAAAGCGCATTTAGATTAGTATTGATGTTCTTTTGTTTAAACAAACTTTAGCTTTGCAGCGACCCAAGAAATAATTGACCCTTTTGCCAAACTTATAATCTATTTGTTTTACACATTTTTTATACCAGACTTATGAAAGAAAATAAACTAATCTTTGGACTACTACTAATAGTGGGACTATTACCGTTATGGTCTACTGCTCAAAATTCGCAGGTTGTTCCTATCGAAGTTTCGGTTACACAAGCCGAAAAAATTGGAACCATTCCTCCTATTCGCACGCTCATTCCAATAAGTGGCACGTCAAGTGAAAAAAAGAAACTGGTTAAGAGAAACCACAAAGCACCTAATAACTTTGCTGGTCGAGGAAAATATGTTAGCACCGTTGCTAATGCACAGCCTCAAGGACCAGACGCAATCCGACAATATAATGTCAACCGAACGGATGGTAATCGAATTGTAGAACCACTCGTAAATATTGATGGGATCACTTCTGGTTTTTCTCCTAATGATCCTTCTGGTGATATCGGAACCGATCATTATTTGCAGGCTATTAATGTGACTACTTTGGCGGTCTACGAAAAAGATGGGACCCTTGTCACAACCTTCAGTGCTAATACAATTTGGAGTAGCATCGGCTTTACCTCACGAGGTGACCCAATTATACTTTTTGATCAAGAAGTAGGACGTTGGATAGTTACAGAATTTCCAAATGGTAACCAATTATTGGTAGCTATCTCTGATGATAGTGATCCGCTAGGAGGATATACCGCTTATAATTTTGCCACTCCTAACTTTCCAGATTATCCAAAATACAGTATCTGGGATAATGCCTATGTCGTAACGACTAATGAACAAGGACCAGCTAACTCTCCTTCTTATTTTATCGATAGAGCAGCAATTCTTGCTGGAGCTGCTACAGCCGATATTCAAAGAATAGTAATCCCCGGAGCTGGAGGTGGACCTGGCTTTCAAGTAGATACACCAGTGGATTGGTCAGGATTAACTGCACCTCCTGCTGGCGCAAATCCCATGATTCTTAGCCTTTCTGATGATGCTTGGGGTAGCTCAGCTGTAGATCAGATAGATATATTTTCTTTTGAAATTGATTTTGATAATGCTGCTAATACCATGATGACGGTGCAAAACTTGGTGACGACTCCTTTCGACACCAATCCTTGTTCTGCTGCTGGACCTGGCTTTGCTTGTATGCCTCAGATGGGGGGGCAGGGGATTGATGGAATTCCTGAAACCATCATGCATCAAGCACACTATCGAAACTTCGGTAGCCATGAATCAATGGTATTTAATTTTATTACGGATGTAACAGGTGGACAAAATCTTTCTGGTATCCGTTGGATGGAAATTCGTAGAAGCCCAGGAGAAACAGATTGGTCTATTTACCAAGAAGGTACTTTCGCACCGGATGACGGCCTCGATCGTTTTATGGGAGGAATTGCTATGGATGGTGCCGGAAATATTGGCTTGGCGTATAACGTCACTAGCCCTGACATGTTCGTAGGAGTTCGTTTCACCGGACGACAGACAAGTGACCCGCTAGGCGAGATGACGGTAGAAGAATTTACTTTAGTCGAAGGACAAAATTCTATTAATGCAAACGGTCGCTTTGGAGACTACGCACATATGAGTATCGATCCATCAAATGATCGTACCTTCTGGTATACTACCGAATATGCAGGTGGTGGTAATGGTCGATCTAACACGCGAATTGCAGCGTTCGAACTTCGAAAAGATACAATTGACCTCGGACCAATTTCATTGACTAGCCCACAAAGTAGTTCTGAACTAACTGCTGCAGAGCTTGTTGAAGTGGAAGTTAAAAATTTTGGACTAGATACATTATCTATGTTTACAGTTGGTTATATTTTTGAAAATGGTACGGCGATTTCAGAAAATGTAACTACTGAGTTATTTCCAGACAGTACTTATCGACATGCCTTTACTTCTACGGTAGATATGTCTGAAGTAAGAAGCTATAACTTTACATTATTTACCTCCTTGGCAGAAGATGATGCGATTCTTAATGACACGATTAGAGCAGTTGTAAATAACTTGCCTCGTTATGATGCAGGAATTACCGCATTTGTAGACTTGCCAGCCTTTAGCTGTGAGGCTCCAATTGAATTTCAAGCTACGCTAACGAATTTTGGTACGGTTGCACTTACAAGTGCAGATATCATGGTGAGCTTGAATGGTACGGTAGTTAATACTATTTCATGGACTGGTAATCTAGCATTTAGTGAAAGTGAGAATATTGATTTAACGCTGAATGGATTTATGGATGGAGATAATGAAATCCTTGTTTCGACTGCCAATCCAAGTGGAGAGGTTGATCAAGAAATGAGTAATGATGGCCGTACAACTAATTTCCGTTTTATTGAAAACGGAGAACTTGTTACTTTAAATATTAACTTAGATAATTTTCCACAGGAAACAACTTGGACACTGCTTGATGACAACGATGTTGCTTTATTTACAGGTGGTCCATATGATAATGGTGGTCAACTAGTCTCTGAGACTTGGTGCCTAGATCCAGAAGCTTGTTATACTTTTAATATCCAAGATTCTTATGGAGATGGAATCTGTTGTGGTGCAGGGAACGGAAATTATGAAATTGTAACCGCTGAAGGTGCCATACTAGCAAATAGCGATGGTACTTTTGGAACAGAAGAAGAATTAGCATTTTGTGCTACTTTTATATGTACGCTTTCTAGCGAATTTTTGACTTCAAATGAAACCGGTAGTGGTGGAAATGGTGCTATCTTAATATCACCAGCCAATGGTACTAGTCCTTATGAAATCAGTATTGATGGTGGTGTGAATTTCACGAGTACTACTCTATACCAAGGATTGTCTGCGGGAGTATACAATATTGTAATTCGAGATGCGAATGGTTGTACAGTGGAAGAAACCATCACTATTCTAGATTGTGTTATTGAAATTCTAGCAGAAGTTGAAAACGTAAGTCTCGGAGGGGCAGGTGATGGTAGCGTTACCATTACAACCAACGGAGGAACACCTCCTTTTACTTATTCAATTGATGGTGGTAACACTTTCCAAGATGAGCCGTTCTTTGATAACCTAGCAGTAGGAAACTATTCTGTTACGGTGCGAGATGCCAATGAGTGTCAATCTAATGCTAGTTTTGTGGTTGATATGGCGGTTAGTACTTCTAATACCATTGCAGGACAAATCATCGAGATTATGCCTAACCCAACCGACGGAATATTTAGAGTTAATCTAACTGGTCTTGATCGAACAAGTGTATTCTTACCTTATCAGATTCTAACTACAGAAGGTAAAATGTTATACCAATCTTCTATTACTCGGTATGACAATACTTATACTGGACTAATATCTTTAGATGCTTATCCAAGTGGCGTATACTTTGTACGTTTAATGGACAAAGGCGTTAATCGTTTGCTCCAGGTAGTAAAACGATAATTTATTACATAGTGTATTAAATTACTTCTATAATAAAATTCTTATCATTATACCTCGTTGTCTTTGACAGCGGGGTATTTTTTTTAAACAACTTAACTAAAAATGCGAGTCAAGGGGTAGCGTAAACGTAGTAAGAAAATATCATAGATATTTTTTGCTTCTTAAAACATAAAAAACATGAAGGATCATCAATATTTTCTCTCTGAAGCAGTGGCAGAGGCTCGTAAAGGTCAATTAGAAGGCGGTATTCCAATTGGTAGTATTCTGGTTCATAATGGAGTCATCATTGGTCGAGGGCACAATAGACGAGTGCAGTCGGGTAGTGTAGTCCTACATGGAGAAATGGATGCTTTAGAAAACGCAGGTCGACAATCTGCCAAAGTCTATCAAGAATGTACGATCTACACCACGCTTTCTCCTTGTTCGATGTGTAGTGGAGCGATTCTCTTATACGGTATTCCTAGAGTTGTGATAGGAGAGAATAAAACATTTATGGGAGAAGAAAACTGGTTAAGTCAACATGGAGTAGAGCTGATTCGAATGGATAATCCAGATTGTGTAAAGATGATGAAACAGTTTATTGAAGCGCATCCTCAACTTTGGAATGAAGATATTGGTGAATAATGGTCGAAATTGTCAGATTTAAGCCATTATTAACCTTTTATTTTGAAAAAAAATATTTGCTTTTATTTGGTTTTTTTAGCCGATTATTGAAGATGACTTTCGTAAAGTATTTAAAATGTTATTTTGTTTATTTTTTTAATAAAGAATTAAATTCTATTTAAGTATTTAATTTGATGTCTTTTTGGAATAAAATTTTACAACTATAGCTTGTCTGCAATTGTTATTCAGATTAAGTTTGCACCCTGATAAAACCCATTTGATATGGACCTGAATTTGATACCACAAATAAAGTTTACTGACAAAGGTCAGTTTTATCTCATTGCAGGTCCTTGCGCCATTGAGGGGCGAGATATGGCTTTTCGAATTGCAGAGCAATTAAAGGAAATAACCACTCGATTGGAACTTCCTTTCATTTTCAAAGGTTCTTATCGTAAAGCAAATCGATCTCGATTAGATTCTTTTACCGGAATCGGTGATCAAAAAGCTTTGAAGATTCTATCTGATGTAAAACGTGAATTAGAAATTCCTGTTACTACAGATATTCATACAGATGAAGAAGCTGCTTTGGCTGCGGAACATGTTGACATCCTACAAATACCTGCGTTTCTATGCCGCCAAACCAATCTTTTGGTAGCAGCAGCAAAAACAGGAAAAGTAGTCAACATTAAGAAAGGCCAGTTTTTAAGCCCAGAAGCAATGGCTTTTGCACGGCAGAAAGTAATAGACTCTGGAAATAGTCAGGTAATGTTGACAGAAAGAGGCACCATGATGGGATATCAAGACCTAGTAGTAGATTACCGTGGAATTCCAACTATGCAGCGTTTTGGCTCTAAAGTGACTCTTGATTGTACACACTCGTTGCAACAGCCGAACCAAAGTAGCGGCGTAACTGGTGGAAAACCTGCCTTGATTGAGACAATCGCTAAAGCAGGTATCGCAGTAGGAGTGGATGGACTCTTTTTAGAAACACATCCTGATCCAGCTTCTGCAAAATCGGACGGCGCTAATATGCTACCACTAGACAAAATGGAGGAATTACTAGTGAAATTAATAAATATTAGAAACGCGATTAAATAACGAACATATTATATATAAAGCTGAATGCTGCTTGACTTTCTCCCTAAAATAACTTATATTTATTACAGTTAAAAGAGGAAGATAGACCCAACTAGAAATACATTCACCCAAAATTAGGTCTTATGAAAAAGTTACAACTTACTCTAATCTGTTTTTTCTTAACCACTGTTTTGGTTATTGCCCAAACTAACGTTGAAAAAACACTCGTCAAATCCTTTAATCTAAAGGGAAATACACAAGTAACCCTTAACTTAGAAGGTGATATTGAAGTAAAAGAACGCGCTGGCGAAATCATGCGCGTGCAAATGCTTATCGGTGTGGCTGGCTCAGATGCCATGCTTAAATCCTTAATTACTGCTGGACGCTACAACTTAGAACTAAAAGAAGGTGAAAACGGCCTGACCGTTTCTTCTCCTGCACTAGCTCGAAAGATCACCGTCCGTGGAAAATCACTCACAGAGAATGTCTCTTACGTGGTATATGTACCAGAAGATGTAACGGTGAGTTATGGTGGTGAGGCTGCTTCTGATCTCGCAAAACCAGCCGAAGCTGCTGCATTTTAAGAAACATTTAACTAGATAATGGAAAAGGGATACCACTTTTAGCGGTATCCCTTTTGATATTTATAAATATTAGCAATAAATTGCAGGAAGTGACAGTTAAACTCGTATGATTTTTGCACCTATTTGGGGAAGTCGTAATAAAACAACTTTCCTTTATTAAGAATAACACATGAAATTTGTAAAACTTTTTTTGATTTTGGTGACATTCTCTTGGGGAACAACCCTTGCTGCACAGCTCAAAGAGACTGTTCATCAGACCTTTGAAATTGATGAAGTTCAGTCTATCAATCTCGATATAGCGGGTGATTATGAAATTGTCAAATGGGCTGGTAATACCCTGATGTCTAAAACTTATATCGAACTTTCTGACGCTAAGCCAAGTATTTTGAACTACTACCTCAAAGAAGGTCGTTACGAATTAGAAGGAAATGCTTCAGGCGAAAGCTTCTCACTGGTCGCCAAAGATAAAGTACGAAAAGCCATTCGCTTTAAAGAACTGACTTGCTACGAATACACCAATGTAGTGATTTATGTTCCAGATGATTTTGTAGAAGCTAGCAAAACCTCTTTAGTACGCCAATCGGAAGATCAAGGGAATGCCTCTATCGACTAGTATAAAGCGGCTAAAGTATAGAGTATTTATAAGTTGTTATTGCAACTGAGCCGGAGTTCACGACATTTCTTTTTCATTATGAAATTTTATGCGTTATGCTGTATCCAGTCTCGTGTCGCAGATTTTTATAGTTTTAAAAAACAATGTTTCGCTTTTAGCAGTTTTGCTTTTTGCTTTTGAGATTGCTTTTGCTTTTGAAAAATAGCCACCAATTAAGATGTTATTACTCTAATTTATCGTTAAAGCCTATTCTCATTATTAACAATAACCACTTCCTTCTCCTTCTCTAGTGACTACTTCGTATATTTGCGGAAATTTCCGACATGATTAAGAAAGTAGAATTACCGTTACGACCTGAAGAGCTCGAGGATCATGATCTGATTCGCCGAAAGGCTATCAAAAAAGCAGGAGTCAATCCAAAAAGATTAAAAGATCTACGAATTGTCCGTCGTTCTATCGATGCACGTCAAAAACAAATCTATTTCCGCCTTCAAGTAGAACTCTATCTAGATGAACTTCCTTCCCCATCTATTCCATTATTATCTAAACTACAACCCGTTCATGATGCAACTAGGGCTATTATTGTTGGTGCAGGACCAGCAGGTTATTTTGCGGCCTTAGAAATGATCGAATTGGGACTACGCCCCATCCTTTTTGATCGAGGCAAAGATGTTCGTGCTCGTCGTCGTGACTTGAAAGCCATTCAACAATCCGGAATTGTCAACCCACATTCAAATTATTGTTACGGAGAAGGAGGTGCCGGGACTTATTCTGATGGTAAGCTTTACACCCGTTCTCACAAGAGAGGAAATATCGAAAAAGCATTACAACTCTTAGTCGAACATGGTGCAACTCCTGATATTATGGTGGATGCGCATCCTCATATTGGTTCTAATAAATTACCGAATATAGTAGGGAATATTCGAGAGACGATACTAAAACATGGAGGAGAAATCCACTTCAATTCTTTTGTCACTGATTTAATGATTGAAAACGGAGAAGTGCGTGGAGTAGTGGTCAACGAAGATCAGCAGTATTCATCCGAGGTAGTCGTGTTAGCAACAGGACATTCAGCGAGAGATATCTATCACCTTTTCCAAGGGAAGGGAATCCTAATGGAACCTAAATCTTTTGCCTTGGGAGTACGAGTCGAACATCCTCAACCATTGATTGACCAAATTCAATATAAAACAGCGACCAGAACAGCGGTACTTCCAGCGGCCAGTTATCGATTGGCTTGTCAGGTAGAAGGTCGAGGTGTATTTTCATTTTGTATGTGTCCAGGAGGATTGGTCGTGCCAGCCGCTACGGCTCCAGGTGAACTAGTAGTGAATGGCATGTCTATGTCACGTCGAGATTCTCCTTTTGCTAATTCAGGAACGGTCGTGGCCATAGAGGAAGAAGACCTTGTTCCTTTCAGTGACCATGGTATCTTGGCCGGTTTAGCTTTTCAGCAATCTGTAGAGCAAAAATTATTTGAATATGGTGATGGGAGTCAGCAGGCACCTGCTCAACGGATGACCGATTTTGTAAATGGAAAAAAATCTACTACCTTACCTCCTTCTTCCTATATTCCGGGGTTGTATTCTGCTCCTTTACACGAATTATTACCAGAAGGTATTTATCGTCGGTTAAGGAAAGGAATGATCCAATTTGGAAAAAAGATGCCTGGGTACCTGATTGAAGATGCGAATGTAATTGGTACAGAAAGTCGTACCAGCTCTCCAGTCAGAATACCAAGAGATAAGATAAGTTATCAGCATCCAGAGGTTAGTGGTCTATTCCCATGTGGAGAAGGAGCAGGATATGCTGGAGGTATTATTTCCGCAGCGATGGATGGACAGAATGTAGCGAGGGCAGTGAGCCGATTTTTAAACGATGAATAAAATTTAATGAAAGATAGTATTGATCTGATTGCCAGAGTTTTCTTGGCCTTTATTTTCTTTTTCGAAGCCTACGATTCTATTACGCACTTTAAGGCGACCAAAGAATCTATGACTAATTATGGCATTACTTGGAACCAGGATATTCTCCTTTCTGTTTGTCTTTTCCTATTGATATTGGGCGGTGTTTTAGTCCTAATTGGCTATCGTTCCTCTCTTGGCGCCATCATGCTATTGATCTACTTTATTCCCGTCACCTTTATTATGCATTCTTGGTGGAATGATCCCGGAGATATTAAGCGGATGCAGTCTATTTTATTTATGAAAAATTTAGCGATTATGGGAGGACTGCTAATGGTTGTGGTCAATGGAAGTGGGAAATATAGTGTAAAAAGACTTTTTGCTACTACTAAAGTTTCTTAGATGTTTTATTTTAGAAAACCTATTTGATGTAGACCAGTGCCAAAGGGAGAAAATTACTTGTTATGAGATTTTCAAGAGCAAGAGCAAGCGCAGGTTCAAGTTCAAAATCAAACACTTCAATCGTGATTCCTAAATAGGATACTTTCTGCATTATTCTGTCTCATCCTTGTATTGTAGAATTAAAATCGATTTAAAAAAAATGTTGATCTTTTTGCGGAGTTTGCATTTGCTTTTGCTTTTGAGGTTGCATTTGAAAAATAAGTATCTAGTGGTTTTTATGCAAACTCTGGCCACATTTACGACAAAATAGCGCATCATCTGAATGACCTTCAGTGCTACAATTTTGGCAGCTTTGTGAGTTAACAGGTATTGGTTTATCGGTTTGCGAAACCATTTCTGCTGAAACGATTCCAGTAGGAACTGCAATCACCGCATAACCTAAAATCATGACAATCGCAGCAAGAAATTGTCCCAATTCTGTTTGCGGAGCAATATCACCATACCCAACCGTGGTTAGCGTTACCACCGCCCAATAAACACTTCTTGGAATACTGGTAAAAGAGGAGTCATTGCCCCCCTCGACTAGATACATAATGGAGCCAATAATGGTCACCATTAAGATAATAAAGAAAAGAAAAACAGTGATCTTGGGGCGACTAGCCTTCAGCGCACTCATAATGGTAGAACTTTCTTTTAAGAAATTTGCTAATTTGAATATCCTAAAAACGCGAAGCAACCTCAGGGTCCGAATCACTAATAAATATTGGGTTCCATAAACAAATAAACTAAGATAGGTTGGTAAGATGGCCATTAAATCTACGATTCCAAAAAAACTGGTCATATACTTTTTGGGCTGATAAACGCAATAGATACGGAGCAAATACTCAATGGTAAAAAAGATGGTGAAAGCCCATTCTAAAATAAAAAATATATTTGTATATTGATTATTAAGCTCAGAAATACTCTCAAGCATCACTACAATGACACTGGCTACAATAAAGATCATTAATACAATGTCAAAATATTTACCGGCAGGTGTATCGGCCTCAAAGATAATCTCATGGATAGACTCTTTGAGCGGGCTGAAATTGGCACGTTTTGGATCTGACATTTAATAAGAATATTTTGGTAAAAATACTTAAGTTTTGTAACTTATTCTTAGCGCTTGTCCAAAACTTCATGATTCTGCGAAATTGAGAAAATTTAGACAAGCACTAAGATAGATTGCTTAATCTCTCGAAACGAGTTGATGATTAGATCATAACTATCCCTAATAAAATAAATGATAAAATACTTTTGTTTGTTCTTGCTATTTCTGATGTCTGCAGTGGGATTACTGGGGCAGTCGGGCAATTATATGTTCGATAAACAGCGTTTTACAACAAATGATGGTCTCTCTTCTCGTTTTGTCCAAGATATCTACCAAGATAGTAGAAATTATATCTGGGTAGCTTCTGACTACGGTCTTAACCGATTTGATGGAGATAATTTTAAAATTTACAATCGAGCTAAATTTGAATTACAAACAGATAATATTTCAAAAATTCGGGAAGATCAACAAGGGAACCTTTGGCTAATCAGTCATTTGTATAGCCATATAGATCAAGTCCGACTCTGGCGTAAGACCACTATCGACGTTCTCCATTTTGAAGAAGATAAAATTGGCTCTTTGAAAGAATATATCGGAGATGATCTGCCTTTTGAATTTTCTTCTGTCACGAAAATAGAACAAGATGAGTCCCGTACTATTTGGATTTCGACAGAAGAGGGTAAGCTATTCAAATATACCGATCGTTTTGTAGAAATTCCTATCTCTAGGGATTTGATGAAAGGAGCGGTGCTACAACCTTTAAGTGATGGGGCGTTTTTAGTTTTTAGCCCTGGTAAGATTACTAAGTTGGATAAAGACCTTAACCTTATTTTTCAAACGGATTTTAAGAAAGAGGTTTTTGGTGTAGTAAAAGGAAAAGGAGCACGTGTTTTAATTATTGCGACGGAACTTAATCGAATTCCTTACGAAATTGATCAGCATGGGAATATTGAACCACTATTTGAAGAAAATCCTCAAGATCCTACTAGCCTAGAGCAGGTGTTTAGAATTGCTTTTGACGAGATGGGTCGGTTATGGGTAGAAGGAGAAGATAACAGACTAAGAATCTATGATGAAAATGGCTTGGAAATAGAGGATGAAAGTTTATATCGAATTGAGTTGCCGCATAGCTTTAATAATAATTTTTATTTATTTCCAGATAAATCAGGAGGAATGTGGTATGCAGATCGGGAAGGACTTAACTATATGAGTCTAAATAAATCTGGTTTTACTTCTTATATGGATAAAGGAAAAATTAGCTTCCGTGGGTTATATAAATTGACGGATTCTACCTTTTTTATAAATACCTATAATGGTTATTTTGAATTAAATAAAAACAATGGATACTTTGAACTCTACGATTTTCCAGAATTTAATAGTTTCTCAAAATCAGGAATTTTGTACAATGGATATTTGTATAATAGTATGTATGCTCCCAAAGTTGTTAAAATAGATATTGCAAAACAAGAACTTGACTTGTTACCCATAAATGAGGACGATGATTTAAATTCTAAAACTTTTATACTATCTCCAGATAGTATGATACTGATAGGAACAACTATTGGACTTTTTATGCTGAATCCAACCAACGATTCGATTTCAAAATATAATCAATATAATGAATTTAAAGCCTTAGAAAATCAGGTGGTAAATAGTTTTACAGAGATAGAAAATCAAATTTATATCTCAACGGATGAAGGACTTTTTGTGCTAGACTGGGAAGATGGGATAGTAGCGTATCATAATTTTGCCTTCAATCATCTACTATATTTATATCAAGATCAAGATGGTATCAGATGGATTGCTACTAGAGGAGGAGGTCTTTTAGAGTGGAATATGGTTGAGAATACCATACACCAATATACCGTGGATGATGGACTGTCTCATGATATTATTTATGCCGTATATGAAGACCTCAACACCAATCAACTTTGGTTACCAAGTAATAAAGGATTAATGAGTTTTGACAAAAAATCAAAAGCAGTAGTAACTTATTATATGGCCAATGGTCTTCCAAATGATGAATTTAATCAATATGCTCACTTTCAAGACATAGATGGAACGATTTACTTTGGAGGAGTAAATGGTCTGGTTGGATTTCATCCAATGAACCTATTAGACACTGGGAAAATAGAAAACATAGAAAGCATCGTAATCACAGAGATCACGGTTACTCGTAACGATAATAAAACGTATAATCTTCCAATTAATCGGGCCAATGCTGGAGAAACATTGGTGATTAATGGTGATGTTCTTACTACGAATATAAAATTTTTCTTGCTAGAATATGATCGATTGGATTTTAGCCAATATTCCTATAAAATTGAAGGAATTCATGAGGTCTGGCAACCGATGGATGACCACTATGTACGTTTGACGGGATTACCTGGTGGAATTCATAATATTTTGGTAAAAGTCCATGCGGGAATTAAGATGAAACCTCGCTATAGCGTCATTAAAGTGGAAATCCTTAAACCCTTTACCCATACCTGGGTATTTTTCACCCTTTGTGCATTAGGTTTTTTGGCTTTAGGGATCTCTTTGTCTCGATACCGAATATATAGCTTGGATAAAATCAATCGGAGCTTGGAAAGAAAAGTATTAAGACGAACCAAAAAAATCGAAGATGATAAGATTTTGATTTCTGAGCAGTACCGCGAAATGGCACAGATCAACCGCACAAAAGACCACCTGATCGCCATTATCGGTCATGATTTGAAGGATTATGTTTCGACTTTCGAAGGGATTGAACAAAAGATCAACTATCTCATTAATAGCAAACAAGTTGAAAGAATTCCGCATCTGGCAGAATTTATTGAAAATTCTGCCCACGATCTGAGCTTACTCTTAGACAACTTGCTCAACTGGGCGCTAAAAGAAAGAGGAGATTTACTCTTACATCCTGATTCTGTTAACGTTAATTCTATCCTCGACGATGTGCTCAAAAGAATAGAAAAATCATTTACTAAAAAGGAGATTGTTTTAATCTCACAGATTCCTGAAGACCTTAGCATATATGTCGATGGACTGACTTTGCATAGTCTCCTGCGCAATATCATCCATAATGCTATTAAATTTTCTCATAGAAAAGGAGTTGTTAAAGTTTTTCATACCGAAAAAGATAATTTTGTTACCCTTCACATCGAAGATAATGGAGTCGGAATGACAAACGAACAGATACAACAGATACTTACCGATACCAACGCTGCCGTTTCTACTCGGGGAACTGAAAACGAGGCAGGAACAGGAATGGGACTCTTACTTTGTAGAGAAATGCTCGGAATGCAATCAGGAAACTTGAAAATTTCTAGCCAAGTAGGTGCCGGAACTACTTTCTCTATTGTGCTACCTAAACGAACTTTAATTAGCAAAAAAGAAGAAATAGGTGTCTAGACAAATATTTTTAAAATAATTTATTATCTTTACACTGGCTTTTAAAAGTGGATTAATAATTTTTTTCTTTTATTAGCCCCAAACTTGAACACATCCCTTATTTCATCGGCCTAAAGTGCCGGTCAGTACTTGTTTCACACGGCAAGTATAAAATCTTTTATTTTCTTTTTTCAATGAATCCTTTTAATATCTTTCTTGTTGAAGACAACCTGTCTTTTGCGCTTGAAATTGAGATGCTGATTCAACAACTAGGTTATGGTTTTTCTGGCCAAGTTGATAATGCTCAAGATGCCATCGAAGGCATTGAATCAAAATTACCTGATTTAGTACTGGTGGATATCGGAATTAAAGGACAGGGCAACGGGATTGAACTAGCAACCTATTTGGAAAAAAAGAATATTCCCTTCATTTTTATTACCCAAAGCCGCGATCGTACTACCTACGCAAGTGCTCAAGCACTTAAACCAATTGCTTATTTAGTAAAACCCTTTGATTTACTGACGCTCCAAAGCACCTTGGAAGAGGCGGTACGAAAATTAGAAGCTAATAAGAAAAGGGTGGATGCCGCAGCTGGTATGGAAAATGATCAAGAGAGTTTTTATATTAGAAATAACAATGTACTCAACAGAATCGAATTCAGTGATATCTACTGGATTAAATCTGATGGGAACTATTGCAATATACATACTGAGAAGAAAAAATATGTTACAAAAGTATCGCTCGTATCTATGATGAAAAAATTAGAAAAATTGGAATTTATTAGAGTACACAAACAGTTCATTGTCCCTATTCGACGTATCGAGAATATCAATTTATTTAATAATTTATTATACATCGGAGATAAAATGATTCCGATCGGTCGTAGCTATAAATCAAGTCTAGTAAAACAGCTAAACCTGATTTAAGTATCTTTTTTAAACATTATTTTTCAGTTACCCCAAAAAAATTAGTGTTCGTCACCATTTAAGGTGCGATTATCTATTTTGCATGGTCTTGTTCCATGTAAAGGGCTTATTATTAACAATACATAATGGCAAATAGCCGTACACTAAGTTAGGAATGAAGACACCTTCCGCACAATTATTTTACTTAATCAAAAAAATGAGTGCCGCTGAAAAGCGGTTCTTAAAAATTCATTTTTCTTCTGTTAAATCCCATTTAACAGAACTGTTTGATTTTGTCAACGCTCAAGATATTTATGATGAGAAAGTGGTAAAAGAGCATTTTTCAGATAGTTTGATTTCTAAAAATCTAAAAGTCTATAAAGTTCAACTCACAGAACTTATCCTTCGTAGTCAAGTCGCCTATCATGCCAAACGTACCGTAAGAAGTCAAATCCGGATCTTGTTAGAGGAGGTAGATATCTTAATCTCCCAGTTTTTAGTCCCTATAGCAATGGCGCGACTTCATAAGGCCATCACCATCTGTAAAGAAAATAACGAAACCGCATTGTTGGTCGTGGCGCTGGAACATCAGTTTATGTTAGAACGCTACATCTCTCGACAAAAAATAAATAAACCATTCGAGGGAGATGGCAACTTATTAAACGAAGCGTTGCAAAGCCTAGTTCTAGAAACGGAACTGATGCAGCTGGTTCGATTAATGGATACTTCTAGCTTTAGTGACAACAGAAAAGAAAAAAAAATCGTTTTAGCAGCACTCGAAAAAATAGATAATCGAGAGGAAATACGAAAAGGAAATAATGCGAATGCCTTTTATTTAGCAAGATTAGAAGCATTAACCACCAAAGATGTCCACGACCGAATTTCATGGCAAGAACAAATTATTGAAAAATTTAAATCAGGTAATTATCGGTTCACTAATCAGCAATATCTTTATCTAGAGATGCTTAGTGATTTAATGGATTCTTATGTGCAGGTGACCAACAAATCTAAAGTAGCAGAAGTCATTGGTCTAATTGGAAATCTATTTGAACAAGAGCAATATCATGCAAAATTCTTGTACTTACCCGCTTATATAGAGGCAAAACATAATTTTTATCACGGAATTACAGCGCATCAGTTGTCTTCTTTTGGAGAGATCTCTGGACTTGATACGGAACTGGAAATAGAAGTAGATAATGCTTTTGCTCTTGGATTTCATTTTTTTGAAATACTTTCAAATATGACTTCAGGAAATAGCGAAAAGGTAAAAGGATTATTGTCTGCTTTACAGTCTGTGACCAAACCAAATCACCACAACGAAAATGTCTTACTTGATCTAATTGAGATCATCGATCATTATGATTGTGATAATATGCGTACCGTTAATTATTTATTATCTAGTTTTCAACGTAAGCTGAAAAGAGGAAAAAATTTCACTCCTTTTACAATAGCTACCTACGACTTTATCAAAACGCTCATTAAGAATTCTGATGAAAAAAAAATAGCGACAAAGCATTTCTTAGAAAAAATGATGGAATTTAAAAATGATGAGGTGCAAAGATTATGGATACAATTCCAACTGAACGATTGGTTGAATTGTCTGCTCCTTGACATTAAATTTAGTGAGCTTCAGAATAAAAAATCTAAATTGCAGCGAGCATATTTTAGTGAAGATTTTTCACCAGGTAGGTCTTTTGAATTTATTTAAGGAATAACTTTAATATGAAGATGAAATTAGATTCAAATTTTTCTTTATATTAAGATTTTTTTTTAAATTTGTAATATTCTACCTTATCTCTCTCTCACTTTTTATGGAAATGTTTCCTATTCGGAAATAAAACTAATTTTTCTCCCCAATAAAATAATTGCTGTACAACTGGACATCCAAAATGAAAGGTTATGAACTTGCTCTAATGGGGGAGCTCTCAAAAGCTATTAGGCCTTTGCAATCTAATGCGAAATAAAATATCCTATATTAAATAACATATACTAAAAACTGATTTTAAAAATACTTCAATATGTCAACGATCTTAAAAGCGGTAATCGTCGAAGATGAACCAAATGGAATTAAAAATTTAAAAAACTTATTGAGTCGCTATCGACCAGACGTAGAAGTGATTGCAACTGCCGATAGTGTAGCTACTGGAATTGAAATGTTTAACAATCCAGACATTAAACCAGATATTGCTTTTCTAGATATAAACTTGGGAGACGGTCTAGTCTTTCAACTCCTCGATAAAATTCCTGCTCCAAAAGGATTTGATGTGATTTTTGTAACGGCCTACGAAAAATTCGCAATTCGTGCTTTTCAATATAGCGCCATTGGATACATCATTAAGCCAATAGATCCAGACGAATTGGTCGATGCGATCTCTCGTATATTACCAGGGGAAAAAGGTCAAATCGATCAACGATTAGAGGTTTTTAAAAATCATTACAACAATCCTAACACTTTTGAAAAAATTAGTATCTCTGCCACCGATAGTATTTACTTCCGAAGTATTCGAGATATTATCCGTTGTGAAGCTGAAGATAATTATACCCATATTTACTTAAAAGGAGGGGAGAAAATTACCGCTTCCAAAACCATTAAGTTTTATCAGGATATGCTGGCAAACTATAACTTCTACCGTGTTCATAAATCACACCTTATCAACCTCAACTATATGAGAGAATTTGTCAAAGGTGACGGTGGATACTTAGTCATGGACGACAAAAAACAAATCGAGGTATCTCGACGACGACGACCTGCTTTTATGGTCAGAATCAACAATCTACAAAATGGAATGATGCTTTAATTATCTATCTCCATTTAGGAGCGATATTTGTGGTGAAATATTATATGTTTTTTAAAAAAATGTTTTGTAAGGTGATTTGAGAATTTTGAAAATTTAATCACGTAAGACATTGGTAAAAAAGAACTAACGAATATTATATTTTTTTAATGTGTTGATTTTCAATCATTTGCCAAGACACTAGCAATAAGAAAGGAGGACCATTTTTTTGTAAAGCTAGGATAAAGATGTACATTAGCATACGCTTACTAAAGCTAGGAAGGAATTGTCCCAAATTTATAAATCTAGACAAACATATTTTACTATGGGAAAGAAGAAAAAACTCATGGATGTAAAACGAGATTTACAGATCATTAAGAAAAATAATCTCGGAAAATTAATAGGAGGTCGAAAAACAAAACGAGGAAATCGCTGGAACACTTGCGGTGGTCTAGTCCCTCAGTAGACGTTTCTGTACTTCTATTAGACATCAAAAATTAAGGTTACATTTGTATAGCAATTGTAACCTTAATTTTTTTGTCCAAGACTTCAGTGTTTATCCAAATTTACCAATTGTAGCCAATCAATGGAAGTTTAGATCAACTCTTTTCAACAAACCTACTTCTTTTAGTTATGTCTCAGGTACGAACAAACACCGCGGCAGTCAGACAACTAGAAATTCGTCTGGCCAATCAAAAAAATAAGAGTCAGCGATTGTTATTGCTTGATAAGTTGGCGGAGCATTTCATGTTTACCAACTACAAAAAAGCATTGACCTACCTGAGTGAAATGAAGTCGATCCTCAACGAAACTCCTAATCAAGATTACCTTTTTAATTTCCATCTTTATACCGCCTTCATTGAAAACCAACTCTATAATTATCATCTAGCGGATATCCATCTCAAAAAAGCAATTCATATCGTTGAAGAACGAGGTGAAGTACATCAACAAATAGATACCTATATCGATTATGCAGGTATTTGTATCAATCTTGATCAACATGAGGAAGCAACGCTTTATCTTGATAAGGTTGGAAAATTATTAGAATCTTTTCCCAATAAAAGATTACAAGCGCGTTTGGTTTGTCGACAGGGAATGCTCCAATTGCATTACCGGGATAGCGATAAGGCCATCAGTATGCTACTCGAAGCAGATAAAATCATTGATCGACTTCAAGTCAAACTGACCTTGAAAGATTATTATTTTCGGACCATCATTCAT
This sequence comes from uncultured Saprospiraceae bacterium, assembly GCA_937927835.1. GTDB lineage: Bacteria > Bacteroidota > Bacteroidia > Chitinophagales > Saprospiraceae > JALZUU01. The sequence goes on from CALGJS010000015.1 coordinate 23,329, forward strand.
AGTGGACTCGGTAGAATCTATCAGGACAATGGACAGATAAACAAAAGTATTAGCGCATATCTTCGGGTCGTTAACTGGTGCGAATCTTTAGGGATGCAAACTCGATTGTCTTGGCATTACTTAAATGTCGGTAATGGATATACCGCAAATCATGATGACCTACGTGCAAAGAAATATTTTCGCAAGGCCATCAAGATCACCGATGATATTAGTCAAAATGCTCGTGCAGGAGCTTACGCGAATTTGGGATTTATTTATTTTAAAGAAGAAAAATATGATGAGGCACTTGAGCTATATGATCGAGCAGAGTACCTGTATCGAGAAAAATCAAGACGGAACTTGGTAAACTTTTCTATCATCGATTGCCGTCGAGCACAGCTCTATGCTAAATTAGGAAAACAAAATAAAGCACAAAAATACTTCGTCTCTGCTATCGAAAATGGTAAACAGAGTAAAGATGATCTGCAGACCGCTACCGTCTGCCAAGAAGTGGCAAGATTTCATGCAGGCATTGGAGACTATCGGAATGCCTATGATTTTCAGGTGCTTCATGATCACATGTTGAGTCGACATAATGATGCGGTAAGAGATCGAACTCGAATTGAAGCAGAAGTAAAATACGAAGCAGAGAAAAAAAATCATGAAGCAGAAGTACTTCGCCTAGAAGCCAATGGATTAAAATTGAAAGCTTTACGGGCACAGATGAACCCTCACTTCTTGTTTAATGCACTTAATTCTATTCAAACTTTTATTACTTCTGACGAATCGGGAATCGCTGCTAAATACTTAGCAAAGTTTGCATTGCTCATGAGACAAAGTCTTGAGTATTCAGATGTAGAAACCATCTCCCTAGAGAAGGAGATTAACTTCCTAGAAAATTATCTTTATATCAACCAAAAACTCCGATTTCAAAACAAATTAAATTATACCATTAAGATACACGATGATATTGAAGAAGATATCATGGCGATTCCTACCATGATTGTTCAGCCATACCTTGAAAATGCTATCGAACATGGACTACGTGCCGTGACGGAAGGTCAGCTAATCTTAGAATATGCACCATACGATGACAATACCATTCTTTGTGTAGTCCAAGATAATGGAGTAGGCCGCGCTAAAGCAGCAGAATTACGCGCCGCTAATCCTATGCCCAACCACCATCAATCTATGGGAACTTCTATTACAGAGCAACGACTCGATATTCTTAATAAAATTAAAAATGACCGGGTAAAAGTAAAGACAATTGACCTAATGAACCCTGAAACTGGACGTCCTGCCGGCACTAGAGTAGAAATATTCTTACCTATCGAAACTATTCAAGCCTAGGAATAGAAATTAAACACATTTCTAATGTATTATAAAATACCGTTATATATACTATAAGTACCGCTTCCTGCCTTAGACCTACCACCAACTAAATAACGTTTTTATATACTGTTTATTCATCATATATTGCAGATAGTTTTCTCATAGTATGTTTGTTTAATCTTCCTGCATCTCGATCCCTCCTGAGTTGCAGGAATTTTTTTTGCCCGAAATTGAAAAACGTTTCTTAAGACTTCAAAAGACTAGGAAACGTTTTTCGATCCGATCCGAGCACCCTTCGGGATCGGTCGTTCGCTTTCAGTCGGGATCGGTCAGTTATACACAAAAACCATTAACTAATTAAAAACTACCACTTACCCGCCAATACTACCCGTAATCTAAAACTCGCTTTTTTAAACTGAAAGTCTATAGTATCTTGGTCTTAGTTTTCTCATAGTATGTTTAATTTTCCTAAACTCTAATCCCTTCTGGAGTTTAGGAATTTTTTTTTGTCCTAACTCATCCTCCTATATTTTCCTCGAAGTTCCCCTCAAATCCAAGGTTTATAATAAATTAATCACATTAAACATAATTATAATACCACTTACTCATTAATTTACCCCATTTTTTTATAATATATAACCGTAAAGTAATTAGCGTTTTAAATATGAATAAATTAAGAGTAATTTGTAACTGTGTAGTTTTCTCATAGTATGTTTATTTCTCCTACGGTCACATGCCTCCGACTGTAGGAGAATTTTTTTGCCTAAAACATATCTTCTAACTTTCCAAAAAAACTAAGCGATTAAGCCTTTGATCCCATCAACCCATAATTCCCCATTCCCATCCCCATCCCCATCCCCATTCCCATTCCCATCCCCATTCCCATTCTAATTCCCATTCCCATTCCCATTCCCATCCCCATTCCCATTCCCATTCCCATTCCCATTCTAATCCCCATTCCCTAATATTTCAAAAGATCGGACCGTTTGGGCTCCAGATTCATCTATCAAGGTCAATGTATGTTTGCCCAATGGTGGATTAAGAGCGATTTCGTGAAAATTCTCCGTACTCCCCAAGTAGGTTTGATCTAAGTGCCAAAATATCTTTTTACCAGAATCTCGGTGTGTTGCCCGAAAAATAGTTTTACTTAATTCTCCATTTAGATCTATGGGGACAATGATCTTAGCGCCAGCTGGTGGATAGATAAGTTGAACTTGTTTTGTCGTTGAGTTCGTGGCAATGGGACAGTCTGGATGTATCGGTGGCAAAGGACGATAAGCGGGATGGTGATTACGATAATAAAATTCTTCAACAGGTGGCAATACAAACCAAGAAGTGGGATGCATTTCATGAGGCGATCGACAGGCACTGTTTACTCTATATGCTTCCGTAGGATCTAAATGGATACGTTGGTGAAATCGACAACTTTCCAATCGCGCTCGTCCAGGACCTAACCATAACGTATCCACTGGACAATCATTCAAAGCTCGGAGTCCAGATGCTTGACACAACGCGACTTCTCGCATTTCATCCATTGGTGGAGAGAACCAACTAGGACTTTTTAGTAAAGCAAAAATATCAAAGAGTACAGGGCCTGCTGCTTTTACACCTACTAATCCCGGGCGACCTTCGCCGTCCGCATTCCCTGCCCATACGCCTACCACATAACGAGGAGTAACTCCGATGGCCCACGCATCTCTAAATCCAAAACTAGTTCCCGTCTTCCAAGCAATTTTTTTTCCAGAACCAAACCGTTCCCACTCTCCTTCGGTATTGGGACGTTCTACCATTCTCATGGCTTCAAAGGTATGCCAGCAAGCTGCAGCTGATAAAACAGGTGCTTCTTTCTGTAAATAAATCGATGGGTCTCTTTTTGTTTGTGGTCCAAATAAATTAGCTGGTTGGAAATCTTCAAGATCATAACGACCATCATTGGGTTGGAAATGATTCAACGTTCTGGCCATCCCAGCGTAAGCATTGGATATTTCCCAAAGAGAAGCTTCTGCCCCTCCCAAAATTAAAGTCAATCCATAATGAGAGGGAGATTGATTGATGGAATGTAAATTCAATGCTTGTAAACCAAAATGAAATTTCTCCAATCCATAATCTTGCAAGAGTCGAACCATTGGCACGTTAAGCGATCGTGCCAAAACCCTTTTTGCAGATACCATTCCATCATAAGATTGGTGGTAATTTTCAGGTCGGTACCCATTCAAATATAAAGGTACATCTGAAAGTAGCGTAGTGGGGGCAATCTGTCCATCGTCTAAAGCAAAGGCATATAAAAATGGTTTTAGAATACTTCCAGTGCTTCGCGGAGCAGGAATGATATTGACGGCAGACTGATGATCTTTACCCGATCCAGTTACATTACCAGTGTATGCAATTACTTCGTTTTTTTCAACATCGAGAACGAGCGCCGCAAGATTCTGAATTCCATTTCCAGACAAACTTTCTTGATGTCTTTTTAATAAGTCGTTTACTTGTTTTTGTAAGTTGCGATTAATGGTTGTTTGTTCATAACTTACAGGATCATGATATTTATGAATTCCTTGGAGGCGAATTTCTTCTAAAAGATGAGGTGTTAGATTGGGCAAAGGAAGCGGCTTTTCGGGTAGATCTTCAAGCAACGAAAGTTCTAATGTTTGGGCATCAATTTTACCATCGGCAACCAGTCGATTTAGTAATCGGTTTCGTTTGGCGCGCAAAGCATCTCGATTTCGACCGGGATGAATCAATCCTGGACTATTAGGTAAAACAGCTAAAGTAGCAGCCTCTGCCCAAGATAATTGATCAGGTTGTTTGCCGTAGTATCGCCAGCTTGCAGCATTCAATCCCACCACGTTTCCACCAAAAGGAGCATTGGCGGTGTAGAGTGATAAGATCTCTTTTTTTGAATAAGTCAATTCCATTCGAGTCGCTTGAATCGCTTCGATTATTTTTTGAAAAATAGAACGACTCGTTTTATTTCGAGACATTCGAATGGTTTGCATTGTTAGCGTACTACCACCACTGATTATTTTTTTATGCTTTAAATTTTGTTGAATAGCACGGCCAATTCCAATCGGATCAATTCCTAGATGTTGGTAAAATCGGCGATCCTCAAAAGTAATTAATGCAGTAGCAAATCGTTTGGGTACTTTGTCCGTTGCCGGAAAACGCCATTGCCCATCTGTTGCAATTCGAGCACCTAGTAAATTTCCATCTCGATCTTCTAAGACCATCGATAACGGTGTACGAAATAAATCACTAGGCAAACAAAAAAGATAGGCCACCACGAGCAAAATCCCGAAGAAAAAAGTTTTCTTTCGATGCGTTTTAAAAAAGAAATAAAACGATTTTTTAAACATAAAATGAATCGTTAATTACGCTACTGCCCAAGGCACTAGGCATTTTAATTTTTATTCTAAACGAAACAAGATAGGAAAGATTGCAATAATGAATGGCGATTTATTTATTCAATAAGAGAATATACCAAGACCCAAAAAGCGATTAAGCCAAATATGTTTTTTAATCGGTGTTTACTAAATAATACGGTGAGGCAAAAGGCAAATTCAATTTCAAAAGCAAATTCAATTTTTTCCTCAATAGAAAAAACAAGTAAAAAGATATACACGTTAAAGAAAAGCCAATCGTGGGAGTATTCAGTAAAGTGTGTCATCTTTGTCGTATTAGCATTGCGTAATACGAAACCGATTAACCAATCAACTAATTAACATTAAATTATATATATGCAATGTTTACTATGTGGTTTAAGTTAATTATCTAGACACAGTTAATTGAACACCCCCCAATCGTCCGCCCATTGTTTACCAAACACGCTAGAAGAGCAACCACAAATTTACATAGGAATAAATCCGCACATCCTCACCGCTCAATAATCTTCCCCATCTCCTCAATCAACTCAATCCCTTCCTCTGTAAACTGCCCAAGCGTCCGAGCATCGGCTTTAGCCTGAATCAGAAAAATAAAATTATCCGCAAGGATCTCATCAGGATGAATAATATAGTCCGTGTTTTTTTGAATCTGTTCGTAAAACCCTTTCACCTTTTTTAGATCAAGACGACTAGAACCATCATTTTGAGATAAGACCTTTATCGTTCTACTATAAGGCGGTTGAATCGGATAAAGATTAAAAGCTAAATAATCAAAAAACTCTGGCTTATTTTTTTCGTATCCTAAGCTATTAGCTGCCAAAATAGGGACAGCAAATAAAGGCTTCCCATCCTCCTCTAATTCAATCGCATAAGCCAGGTCAATTCCATCTGGGTTTATTAAGATCCTATTTTTTAAGGCCGGATCCATAGACAAACCATTAGGGATGTCTAATTTTTTAAAACCAATTAATTCATATAAAGCATTTCGCTTTTCGGGATGATATCGAGAATAGATATGAAAAATTTCGTGTAGCATCGTCTCATAAAAAAATGCTCGATCTGGATCTTCTAATACGCCCTGTGGAATCAAGATAGCTTGCTCCCGAGTATAAAAAGCACCCGCACCATAATGGTTTCCTTTCAGCTTTATTAATTGTAAATCCTTTGGAAAAACATTAGGATGAAGTGCCTGAACTTGTGGGTAAATCTCCCCAAAAATCTCCCGACAAAATGCCGCTTCTTCTTCTGTAAAGTCCAAAACTTCTGTCTTTAAAAAAGCTTTATATTCAACTAACAAGTTCTCCCTATTCAACGAATCTTCATAAGGCCGTTTCATTTGAATCAGCATATCCGTAATCCCCACTTTTTCAAAAAAACCTTCCTTATTATCTTTTGAAATAACCTCCGCCGCTGCCACAGTATTTAACAATCTCAACGGTGCTAGCACTCCCGAAAAATTCTCCTGCTTATTCTCCGGAGCAGACTTACATCCCAGAAAAAAAATCAACAAAATAAACCATCCGTTTTTCATATCCCTAAATTAAAAAACAAGTAATTTTCTTAACCAATCAACCAATCACACGTCAGAAGAGAGCCCATTGTCCGCCCATTGTCCACCAAACACGCCAGAAAAGCATCCAAAAATCCGCACATCAAAAAATCCGCACATCAAAATCAAACCTCCTTCATCGACAACTGCACCCGCTTCCTTTCCAAATCTACGCCCATTACACGAGCCTCCACCTGTTGTCCAAGTTTTACCACGTCCGCTGGATTCTTAACAAAATGATTAGCAAGCTGTGAAATATGTACAAGGCCGCTTTCTTTAATTCCAATATCTACAAACGCTCCGAAATTAGTTACATTATTGATCACGCCTGTTACGACCATACCTTCTTTCAAATCTTCAATGGTCTGGATCGCTTTAGAAAATTGAATAGCTTTTGCTGCACCTCGAGGATCCAAGCCTGGCTTTTCTAATTCCGCTAATATATCTTTTAGGGTAGGCAATCCAACTTGGTCAGAGATATAATTTTTTAAGTTGATTTGTTGTCGCATTAGTTTATTGGTCAATAAACCAGCAACATCGGTTCCCAAATCTTTGGCCATTCTTTCAACCAAAGCGTATCGCTCAGGATGAACCGCCGTGTTGTCTAGTGGATGTTTGCCATTTCGAATCCGTAAAAAACCAGCTGCCTGTTCATAAGCCTTATCACCCATTCTAGCGACTTTCAATAATTGCTTGCGTTGTTTAAACTCACCATTTTCAGAACGATAGTCTACGATGTTTTGAGCTAGGGTAGGACCGAGACCAGAAACATAGGTGAGCAAATGTTTACTAGCCGTATTTAGATTAATACCAACGGAGTTTACACAACTTTCCACA
>CALGJS010000016.1 GCA_937927835.1 uncultured Saprospiraceae bacterium
CCGTTGGCCGAATTGGCTGCGGAACAACTTCAGGATTATTTAAAATCTCAAGATATATCTTTTCATAATTTTGGAATTAAAAATCCAAATAGTCCAGATTCCATAGGAAAAATGTTTGGGGTTTTAGTCGTAAAAAACGAAGCCGAGGAAATTGGTTTTATTGTCGCTTTTTCTGGTAAAATGTTGGGAAAAAAAACACCGGATTATTTTGTTCCAAATCTTTTTGATGCCAATCCCAATGGTGCCTTTTATATCAATGGCTCGAAAGAATTGAATATCATGACTGCGAAAATTGAGGAGTTGGAAAACAATCCTGAATTATTGAAATTAGAAAATATTCTAAAAAAAGCAGAAGATATTTTTAATAAAAAAATAGAAACCCTAAAGTCAGAACAACGCGCCGCAAAAACAGATCGCAAGCTTCGTCGAAACGCTGCAAAAGACAATCTCTCTCTTTCTGAATATGAGACCTTATTAGACAAACTCGGTAAAGAAAGTATTGCCAAAAGAAATCAAGTTCGGGATATCGAACAGCAACTCCAAATTGAATTAGACCAAGTTGCTCAACCGCTTAGAAAATTAGAAAAAGAAATCCAAGATCTTCGCACGGCACGAAAAGAAAAATCGGTAAAATTACAAGATGGACTTTTTACCCATTATCGTTTTCTAAACATTCTAGGAGAAGAAAAAAACTTACACGAGATCTTTAAAGATACACCAAAACCTTCTGGCGCCGGAGAATGTGCCGCACCTAAACTACTACAATACGCTTTTATGAATCGGCTACAACCGATTGCACTTACAGAATTTTGGTGGGGAAAATCTCCTGCCTCCTCCGTCCGAAAACATCGTCAACACTACCACGCTTGTATCGGAAAATGCAAACCCATTCTTACCCATATGCTCGCGGGAATGGAAGTGGACGATGACCCAATGTTGATCAATCCCGCAAAAGAAAAAGACCTTCCTATTTTATTTGAAGATGAACATATCCTACTGGTAAATAAACCATCCGGTTTACTTTCTACTCCGGGAAAATTCATTCCAGATTCTGTCCAAAATCGAATGCACAAACGTCATCCCGAAGTAGATGGCGCCATGATCATTCATCGATTAGACATGCATACTTCGGGTATTTTATTATTAACAAAGAACCCTGAAAATCATAAATTTCTACAACGACAATTCGTCAACAGAACCATTAAAAAAAGATATATTGCCTTGCTAGAAGGAGTCGTCGAAGGAGAAGCCGGTAGAATAAATTTGCCTTTGCGAACTGACTACGACAACCGACCACATCAGATGATTTGCTATGAACATGGTAAAACGGCCATCACCGATTGGGAAGTTATTGAAAGAACGGAAATCCATACGAGAGTTTATTTTTATCCTTTAACAGGTCGCAGTCATCAATTACGTGTACATGCTGCGCACACGCTTGGACTCGGTTGCCCGATTGTAGGCGATGATCTGTATGGTACCAAAGCTGAACGGTTGTGCTTACATGCGGAACGGTTGGAATTTTATCATCCTGAAAGTCGAGAGAGGATGTTTGTTGAAGTGGCGGCTGGGTTTTGAGGAGGAGGTTTTGAGGTAAAAGTTTTGAGTTTTGGGTTTTGAGTTAAAAAAGTTATTTTACTTTTTAAACGATTAAACAAATCAACGATTAAACGATTAAACGATTAAACGATTAAACGATTAAACGATTAAACATTAAAAAACCATGCACAATAAATTCTACCTCCTCCCTCTCCTTATCCTCCTAATCGGAAATGGCCTCCTTCTAGGACAAAATCATTTTCCAACAAAAGAATGGGAAAGAAAAGCCCCTGCTGATTTTGGGATTGATGCTCAAAAAATAAAACAGATAATTGACTCAACGGTTGTTTTTGAATATAAAGGTCCAAAAGATTTATCGCAAGCCATTCTAAAAGGATTTGAAAGAGAACCTTATCATAAAATTCTTGGTCCCGTCAAAGAAAGAGGAGGTCCAGCGGGGATGATTATCAAGGACGGTTATGTGATTGCAGAATGGGGAGATACTAAGCGAGTAGACATGTCTTTTAGTGTGACGAAAAGTTATCTTTCTACGATGGCAGGTTTGGCCTTGGATGCGGGTTTGATAAGAGACTTAGATGATCCCGTAAAAAATTATGTTTGGGATGGACATTTTGATGGTCGTCATAATAGTAAAATAAACTGGGATCATTTGCTTACTCAATCCTCCGACTGGTCTGGTCAATTATGGGGCGGTTATGATTGGAATGATCGTCCTCCGCGCAGTGGTGATATTGACGATTGGCGTTTTAGAAAATTAGTCGAGCCGGGAACGGTGATGGAATACAATGACGTTCGTGTTAATTTGCTGGCTTATTCTCTTTTACAAGTTTGGCGAAAACCCTTACCGATGGTACTCAAAGAAAAAATCATGGATCCGATTGGCGCCAGTCCAACGTGGCGATGGTTTGGGTATGAAAATTCTTGGACGAATGTTGATGGTTTAAAAATGCAATCGGTCAGTGGTGGCGGACATTCTGGTGGTGGAGTTTTTATGAATACCGAAGATCATGCGCGCTATGGTTTACTATTTTTAAATAAAGGAAACTGGAATGGACA
>CALGJS010000017.1 GCA_937927835.1 uncultured Saprospiraceae bacterium
GTAATTCCTTCTCCGTTGCGATCGTAAAAGATCATGGCTGGAAGCGGAATATAGATATCACCGAAGAAGTGAAAAGTATGAGCATCTGCAATATGATGCAGAGCTACCTCACCAGGATTGAATGGACCATCACCGCCAGCAAGAGTTTTGTTACTGAAACCACCAATCAAAATGGCTAGTAGGAAGAATATCCGAAATATTGATTTTTTACGCATAGGTATATACACTTATGGAGACTTTTTTCAAATCGAGTGCAAAGATAGCGATATTATCTTTTTAAAAAAAGCTTATGCCCTTGTTTTTTTTAGAAGGAGAAAGGAAATTTTCCACAGGTAGATTCAATGGTCGAAAATCAAGGAAAAACGGAGGTTTTAAAGAGAAAAAAGAGCATTATGATAAAGATTAAATTATGTTACACCTACCTTGAGTGCTTTCAAAGTAGCTTCCATTTCTTTTTTCATTTCAACAAAAGCAGTATCTGAGTAAGAAACCAGTGGCAACCGTGTATATCGGGTGCAAATTTCGGCAATTTCCAAGGCTGCTTTGACCCCTACTGGATTTCCTTCCAAATAGAGCCAATGATGCAAATTAATGGTCGCTAAATGGATCGCCCGAGCAGTAGAAAAGTCTTCATTTCTAGCCGCCTGAACCATTTGGCTATAAGGACCGGGTAATAAATTGCCAATTACAGAAATTACACCAGTTCCACCGATCGAAAGAAGCGGTAAACAGGTGGGATCATCGCCTGATAAGACTTGAAAATGGGCTGGTTTGTCTTTTATAATCTTAGCAGCTCCAACTAAGTCGCCTGTCGCATCCTTAACCGCAGCAAATTTAGGGGAAGCATGTGCTAATCGAAGAATTGTTTCTGGTTCAATTCTAGAGGCCGTCCGTCCTGGTACATTATAAATCACTATGGGAACTGGCGCTACTTCGGCCATTTTCATGTAATGTCGATAAATTCCTTCTTGAGTAGGTTTGTTGTAAGCAGGACTACTAGAAAGCATTCCATCAAAACCAGAAAAATCAAAATCTCGTATCCGTTGTTGGAGTGCGGCCGTATCATTATGACCAAATAAACCAACCATTAGTGGTATTCGACCATTATTTATTTTTTTAGTAAAAGCAAATACCTCTAAGCATTCTTCTCGACTGAGCGTAATCGCTTCTCCAGTTGTTCCGAGAGAAACTAAATAATCTACTCCACCAGCAATACAATGCTCTATGACCCTTTCCAAAGCAGGATAATCTACTGCTCCAGTCATGGTAAAAGGAGTAACTAAAGCAACTCCGGTCCCGGAGAAATTGGTTGATATCATGCCCTGCTGCTATTCTTCAAACGGTTTAAAAAATAAGATACGTGCTTAACAAAGAAATCGAGATTGGGTTGACGAGAGGTGTCAATCATTAAATCATAGCAATGCAATTTTTCTGAGTATGGCCCTACCCGTAGATGTGCATGAGACAAACCAGATACATATTCAAGTGCCGGTTGTTGATCTAAATAGAGATTAATCAAAAAATCAAATGATTGATTAACGAATCCACTGATCACCTCGTCATTAGGGTATTGAATCCAATTAAGGTCTTTTTTAGTAAAATGCTTGAACGCAAAATTGGGATTTGGTTCATTTTCTTGTAGAAAAGCAAATAAGGTAACCTCTTTGCCTTTATTTCTGAGCTCTTCCGCATATTGACGAACAATATTTCGGTGTTGAGGGTCAGTGGCATCGAATAATAGACCAATCGTTTGAGCTTGTTCAAAACTCATTGGGTAGCGATCAATTTTACGGCTACGGATTTTAGTTAACAACGATTGTTTTCGCTGTTTTGCTTTCCATTCATTAAAAATTCTCATAGTAGAAAGTGGTGATGGTGAAAAACTTAATTTGTAGGTTAGGTTTCACCATTTAAAGTTGTCAGATAGTACATCAGCACAGTTCCTTCAATAATATAGCTTTTTAGCTAATTATTACCGTGTTGTTTTTGTTTCCACAATTGCTTTTTCTTTGAGCAAATCGTAGTGTCCCATTTGACTATATTTATGGATACGCGCTTCAATGCGTGCATCCGGATCCATTGCTTGTAATTCTACAATGGATTTTTTTAATTGTTTTTTCAGCATTTTGACTGCCTCCTCTGGTGCAGAATGTGCGCCGCCCGGTGGCTCTTTTACAATCCCGTCAATGAGTTTGAAGTCGAGCATATGATCTGCCGTCAACTTCAGTGCTTCGGCAGCCTGCTCTTTATAATCCCAGCTTCGCCAGAGAATGGAGGAACAAGATTCGGGTGAAATCACGGAATACCAGGTATTTTCCATCATAAAAACATGATCCCCTAATCCAATACCAATGGCTCCACCAGAAGCTCCTTCGCCGATGACTGCGCAAACAATCGGTACCCGAAGTTGTGCCATTTCAAAAAGGTTACGAGCAATGGCTTCGGCCTGTCCACGTTCTTCTGCTTCCAATCCAGGATAAGCACCTGGTGTGTCGATCAGCGAGATGACGGGCAAATTGAAACGCTCGGCCATCTTCATAAGTCGGAGTGCTTTTCGGTACCCTTCTGGGTTTGCCATTCCAAAGTTGCGATATTGTCGCATTTTGGTGTTGACACCTTTTTGATGACCGATAAAGACGACAGACTGGCCATCGAGGTTACCGATTCCGCCAACGATGGCTTTATCATCTTTAAAATATCGATCGCCGTGCAACTCAATAAATTTTTTACACATTTGATTAATGTAAAAAAGAGAATAGGGTCGCTCAGGATGACGAGAAAGCTGTACTTTCTGCCAACCAGTTAAATTATCATAAATGGCTTTACGCTCACTTTTAATTTTATTTTCCAGTTCAGCGATCTTATCAGATACGTCGATATCACCAGCTTCACCAACTTGCTTAATCTTATCAAGTTGTTGGTAAAGACTTTCCAGGGGTTTTTCAAATTCTAAAAACACCATAGTCGAATGTTTTTTTGGGTGTAGATTTCAGTAAAAACGTTTACAGAAACTCATTTGTGCAATGTATTATGTTGCTATTAACGCCATTTAAAGGGGCTTTCGCCTTACAAAGATGGCAAAATCATTGGGATTGCATGCTCTGGAAGAAACTTTTTTTATTTTTAATGGTAAACTATTGCATCTTTGCAAAAACAAATTTACATTTGCATTCGCTATAACGGAAAAGTCCGATTTTAGTACAAAAAATAAAAATAGCTTTTTAGCTTTCAAAATATTGGTCTGGTAGTTCAGTTGGTTAGAATACCTGCCTGTCACGCAGGGGGTCGCGGGTTCGAGTCCCGTCCAGACCGCA
>CALGJS010000018.1 GCA_937927835.1 uncultured Saprospiraceae bacterium
TCATTTCCTTTAAGTCAAATAAATTTCTAATGGCAAAAATAATAATAGCAGCCAAGACTGCGCTAGGCAAATAATAGAAAAGTTTGGTAAAAAAGATCAAAGTTAATCCAACCATTAAAGCAGTGGTAATGGAAGACAAACCAGATTTAGAACCCGCTTCATCGTTAATAGCTGAACGAGAAAAACTTCCAGAAGAAGGTAAAGCTTGAAAAAAACTTCCAGCCATTTTTGATAGACCCAACGCAGATAATTCCATATTGGGACGGACCTTCGAAGTTTGATCATCACGTTGAATACCTTTTGCAATCCCGATACATTCCACTACCCCCATAAATCCAACCGTAAGCACCGTCGGAATCAATAAGGAAATATTTTCCATGCTAAAGGGAGGCAATTGAAAGTCTGGCAAACCGGTTGGAATAGCGCCTACAATGCTAAGGTCTGCAGCCATTCCATATTTTGCCAGTATATAAGATCCAAGAATACCCAAGATAACCACAATCAAGGCATTGGGTAAAGACTTATTTATTTTTTTTATAATCGCTAAAACCACAATACTAACTAAACAAAAAACTACCGCTAGTAAATTAGCTTCTGAAATATGTTGTCCTAAATAGGTGATGGTTTCAATCAGATCACTGGACCGAGGAACCGTAATCCCCAAAGCGGTTTTTAATTGGCTAACAAAAATAATTATTGAAGCCGCAGAAGTGAAACCGGTAATGACCGGTTGTGAAATAAAATTGACTAAAAAACCTAACCTAAAAAGCCCCAAAGCGAACTGTAAAACACCTGCCAGAAACCCCAGCAAAATGACTAAGCCAATATAATTTTCAGTAAAAGGAGAGGCAATCTGAGATACACCTGCTAAAACAAGAATAGAAGAAATTGCTACCGGACCTATAGACAACTGACCAGAAGTACCGAAGATTCCATAAATTATTAAGGGAACCAATCCACCATACAATCCATAAATTGGAGGAAGACCAGCCAATAAAGCATAGGCCATCCCCTGTGGAATAATGATAACAGATACAGTGATTCCCGCCAAAATATCCTGTCGCCAATTACGCGAATTATATTTTTTTAGATTGCTATACAGCGGGATTAAATGTTCCAGTATCATGAATTAGTTTATCAGTAATTTTTGATTTTTTTTAGATCTATGTTTCTACGTTAAAATACATGTTGAAGTTGCCTTAAAATTTAGCTAACATTCGGGGTTAGGAAACATATCATCTTCATTCTCTCCTACTCTTTCGGTTTTACATTTAAAATCTTTCTCAATCAATATGGATAAAGCCATGTCCTCTTTAATTTGGATATTTTCTCGAAGGCTAATTTCTGATCCTTTTGCCCACGGACTACCAATATTTTTCGGTAATTCAATCGTTATTTTTCCACCTTGAAAATTTGCTTGAATACCAGGAGTATCGGTCATCATTAATTTATATTCTAATAAATTATCGAGTCCAAAGTGGGTAATCTCACGTACCGTTTGCCCCTCCGCAAGATCTTGAACCTCTATTTGAGTCAATCTCAATCTAACGCTATTACCAAGAATTCTTAATTTCATATTGAAAAATCGTTAAAATCAGATTAAAAGTACTTAAAAAATATCTGAATCACTCTGGGATCAAAAATCTCTATTAAATAACTTCATGCTATTTAATCGCTCCTCGCTTTCCTAGATTTATTACTTCAAGGTTTTCGATTTTCCCAGCTTCGATTCCAAACCGAACGATGGTCTTTTCTCGATGAAACCCATGTATCCCACAGGCACCAGGATTGATGTGTAATAAATTATGCTTTCGGTCTGGCATAATTTTCAAAATATGAGAATGACCACAAATATAAAGTTGAGGAGGATCTTTTCGAATAATATCTCGAACTCTGGCTGTATACCTTCCAGGGTAACCGCCGATATGTGTCATAAAAACATCTAGTCCTTCTATGGTAAAACGCTGATTAAGTGGGCAAGCGCGACGTATAGTGGCATTATCAATATTTCCGTAAACGGCTCGCACGGGTAGGAAGGCTTCTAACTTTTCCAATACTTCCATACTCCCAATATCTCCAGCATGCCAAAGCTCATCACATTCTGAAAAATCTTTTAATATCTGATCATCCAGTACACTATGTGTATCTGATAACAACCCAATTTTAATCATAGAATTTTAATTGCTTTATTTATTTTTTTTCCAACTCGCTCTTTTGGCTACAAGCTTTCTTCTATTGCGATTTAAGAAAGCAAGTTGCCAGAAGCAAACAGGATTTTTTCAAGTACCATTTTTATCAATGTTTAATGTTTTACTTTTACTACCCATTCGCATCTTTAATTCGATCCTAAACTAGCGTGACATATTTTCCATAAACCCAAAGCTCTAAAAATGAAATTCGGTACCAACCGTTTTCACTCATTTCATAAATAGTAACGGGTGTATCTTTTAATATAGCGTCAACTTTCCGATTTTTAGAGGAAGGCCCTGTTCGGACACTCAAACCTTTCGGATCATTATCATTAACAAATCCTTTATGAATTTTTCGTAGATAATAAGAAGACACCCACTTTTGCTCAGTACTAATCCGCGTCCATCGAGGTACCTTTTCATAAATATCTACGGTATTTCCACGAGAGATAGATCCTAGTCTTTTAAACTTTGTACCAGGGCCGGTACGAACATTTAAAAAATTCGCGCGCATTACCATGGCATAACTAATCGGCTCCTCTATTTCTACTCCAAAAACAGCCGGATATTCTGGCTGTTTTTTTAAAACCCTTTTAACTAATGGTAAAAAATTTTTCTTAGCATCTTTAGGTTTGTTTCCACCAAAAAAATTAGTTCCCGGACATGACTTCGTTCCGCCACCAACTCCATTGACTCTTTCTCCTGAAGCAAGATCAAACCAGTGGTGATAGACGTTGTGGGTATCATTGGCTTCGAGTGCAAACTTTAAATGTAACATCGCATTCACAAAAACAATTGTTTTTTTATGCTTTGCCGTCATCACATCTCCTCCTTTATCAAAATTACCTACATGCTCGATACAAACCGCACTATCATTATTTTTGCGAATACAAGCAGGACCAACTTCTAAAGATCGAGTCCCTACCACAATCATTCCATCCGGAAAAGTGGTAATCTGTTGCCCTATATCAGCAAAACGTCGGACATTCATATGAAAGTTTTTCATAGAAGTTACCAACCTAAAATGGTTACTATTAAAATGAGTATAATCTGGAATATAGGTATGATGATTATGAATCATCGTCACCTTCCGATTAACATTTTTTGCCAGAATCCAATCTCTGAATTCATCGGTATTCATTAAAATAAATCCTGCGCTTTTTTTCATTTTTGGTTTTTTAGATAAAAGAATTTCCTGCAAAATAAAAAAACTTATTAGAAAAATAGGATTAAAACCAGAATAAAAAAAGGTGCTATCTTGATTGATAGCACCTAACTTTTTTATTTCTCTAAGCGAGAAAAACTAGTTCTTATTTTCCAACTGAGCCTTGATTTCCTTCACTCTTTCTACAAATTTCTCTTGAACCGTAATCTCTTCTTCTTTCTTCCCTTGGTTCGTTACATTTTCGTCAATTTTCTGTTTTGCTTCCGCAATCTTTTTCTCATACTCTTCGATATCCTTCTCTAACTTACTTTTATCTTTTTTCATATCTTTTAAATCACCTCGTAAGTCTCCCAATTTATCCTCTTCTTTCTTTCTGAAATTATCCACTCGCTTTTTTTCCATATTGGTAGCAAAATTCAAGATAAAAGCTTCTCCAGCTTTAGATTTTTCAACATGATCATAAGAAGATAAGAATGCACCTCCTAAATCCATCCAAACGATCAATTCTACTCGATCACCAGATTCTATTAATTGAGAATATACATCAATTGTGTTATCACTGATGGTTGAAATTTTTGCATTATCTGCAAAGTATTCCTTCTTTTTCTTATCCCACTTTGATTTGGTATCGTGGTCTTTAATATACTTCCCCCAAGATTTTTCAATGTCTTTTCTGCTCAAACCGTCAATAACCACCGAGAAGCTATTCTTTTGTCCCTTGCTCATCAGTCGATCCATTTCTTTTAATTCTGGATTAAAACTATAATTCGAAAGATCGTCTTGGGCAAAACTGGTAAATCCTGTTAATAGTAGAATTAAGGTTAGGGTAATAAAATTTTTCATAATAATATTTTTTTAATTAAAGTGTTGATTATCAATTAATTACAAAAATTAATGCAAGATACAAACTTAAGCATTTTATGTTTATTAAGACTAAAAAGGGGCAAAAAGTAACGTTAAATAAATAATAAAACTGAATGATATGCTCTGGCCCCGTTTTTGCAAAATGATAAATTATTAAACATTTATCACCCTAATTATTTACTACTATGAGTTTAAAATTTTACAAGCACAAAATATTATTTGTGTTAGCCCTAATGTTCACGCACTTTTTGTATGGGCAAAATTGTGTAGAATTCACCAACCTTCCTAGCGGAAATTACAGCGTTACCAATGGATACCCATTTGGCACTCCTCTCCACTCAGAAAGCGGAGCATCGCTAGGATTAGCACCTTTCCATTATAATGATGGGTCAGTAAGAAACAATGTTTCAACCTCAGCTGGCACCTTCTTTTGGTCTGGCGCTTTCGTTGACGGACAAGGACAAGTACTTAGATTACTTGAATCTTCTGTTGACATCGATTTTACAGAAAATTTTGCCGTATCGGATAATGTTTCCTTCGGATTCCTTGATTGGGAAGGAGACATTAATCTCTCTATTAATGGAGAACCTGTAATTAATGCTAGAAGTTTTAGTGAACTCCCTAGCCAAATCGCTACCTATGTCACGATGACCGTCAACGATTCACCTGCTGGTGCAGATGGAAGAAAAGGTACGGTTAGTTTTTCAGGACCTATTTACTCTATGACTATTGGCGGATTCGAGCTAGGAATTGATAATATCTGCTTTACGCAGGGATCAGAACCTGGTTGTACCATTACTCACGTTTTAGTTGAACAACTAGCTTGTGACCAATCAACTGGAGAATTTAATCTAGCTGTTGACTATAATGGAATCAATACCACCGAAAGTTTTAATGTAACCGTTGGTACAAATACTTTCGGACCTTTTACTGCTAGTCAAGCTCCATTTACGGTTGGACCTTTTCCTGGAAACGGTTCTGCTTATTTAGTGGAGGTAACTGATAGCAACAATCCTGGTTGTTCAAATGCCTTCCAATTAGCACCTATCAATTGTACCATCAATACAGCTTGTGATATTAGTAATATTACAGCAATGGCAACTGACTGTGCAGGAGATTATCTTTACACTGCAGTGATTGATTTTGATAGAAACTCTTCTCCTTCAGAACAATTTGAAGTAAATATCAATGGTCAAAGTTATGGAATTTATCACTATTCTTTATTTCCAATTACCGTGACCCTTCCGGGGACTGGACCTTCGGTCAATAATAATGTAAATATCTGCGATGCCTCTGACAATAGTTGTTGCTTAGGTACAAATTTTACAGGATTTGAATGTGCTCCGATATGTAATATGTCTGGAGTAACTACTGAAGTACTTGAATGCGACAATGGTGAATTCAATGTTATAGTTGATGTGCAAGGAACTGGCTTAAGCAATGAGCTTTATGTTACAGTAAATGGTCAGGATTATGGTGACGCAATATTTCCAACTTCCAACTTTCCTATGAACATGGGACCATTTGCAGGAGATGGAACTACTGCTTATCAGATTGAAATCTATGATACCAATGATTTTCAAAATTGCTTTAACGGAACAACGGTAGCACCGGTACTATGTGAAGTGATCGAACCTTGTAATATTAGTAATCTTACGGTTAATACAACGCAATGTACAGCCATCAACCGATACGGTGCTATTATAGATTTTAATAGAACGTCTTCTCCATCAGATCAATTTATTGTAAAAATAGATGGAACAACTATCGGAAGTTATCCGGCCAATAGTTTCCCATTAACACTAAATAATCTTCAGAGTAATGGTAGTCAAAATAGTGTTTTAACGATTTCAGATGCTAGTGACTTAACTTGTTCTTTAGAAACAAACTTCCAAAGACTTGATTGTCGTCCGGCTTGTTCGATTGATGAATTTGTGGCTACACCAATGGCTTGTAATTCGAATGACCAATTTATGATTCAAGTAGAACTTTCAGGAACTACACTGGACAATCCGATTTTAATTTCTGTAAACGGAGCAAATCTGGGGCAATATAATCCATCTGATTTTCCTATTATGGTGGGTCCATACTTGGGAGATGGAACTACTGTTTATCAAGTTACCGGTTCAGATACTCAGCTACCAAATTGTTCTAACGGGATGTCTTTCGTAGCGCCGCAATGTGTACCTATTCCAGTATGTGAAATCACTAATTTAGTAGCCTCAGCTGGAGAATGTACAGGAGATAATCTTCAATCTATTACCGTAGATTTTGATTATAGCTCTGTAAACTCTGGAAGCTTTGTACTTTTTGTAGGAAATGATATGCAAGGTCAATATAATTATACCGCCTTGCCATTGATTTTAAATAATATTGCAACTTCTGGTATTGGTTCAGAGACTATTACCGTTATTGATAGTGAACTTTCGGATTGTGAAGCTAGTACTTCTTTCCAAACTTTAAACTGTACCGTCGTACCAGATTGTTCAATTACTAATCTAGCAGTTGAAGTTCAGGAATGTTCTGGTGAAAATACTTATAGTATTGAATTAGATTTTTCTTATGCAAATACGAGTAATACCTTTACGATTACTTTAGACAATACCGAGATAGGACCGATTAGTTACAGTAGTTTACCATTGACGATCAATAACGTTTCAAATTCAGGAAATCAGTTTCAAAGTCTTTTTGTTTGTGATAATGGGAATGCAGATTGTTGTCTAGAAACAGGTTACGAAGAACCAGATTGTTCAGTTTCACTTTGCAATATTTCTAGTGTAACATCAGATCGTATGGAATGTAACGATGGAATGTTTATGGTTATGTTAGATGCAGAATTTATAAATCCAGGTAATGCAGGCTTCCAAGTTTCTGGAAACGGTGCAAACTACGGAAACTTTGCTTATGCTGATTTACCAGTGATGCTAGGCCCATTCGAAGGAGACGGTTCAAGAGTGTACGAGTTTGTAATGACAGATATGGAAGACGGAGAATGTAGCAACTTTACAACGGTAGAAGCTTATAATTGTACTGCAGAATGTGTTATGGGAGATATTGAATTTGAGGTTGGAGATTGTCAAAGTAATGGCATGGTTCCAGTGACCTTCTTCTTTGAATCAAACAATAACAGTGGATCTTATACGGTATCACTAAACAATACAGCAATTCAAACAATGGAATATGCGGACGGTGCAGCGACGATTATGTTAGATGGAACATCTTTAGCACCTTACAATATGACGTTTATCGATTCTGAGGTAGAAAGTTGTGCTAATAGTATCCCAGTTGGACCATTTGGATGTATTGCAACCTCAAACCGAGATACGGAGATTGAAGGAGTCGAAGTTTATGTTAGCGATGCCACAGAACAACTAAACATTCAAGTGCCTGTTTCTACTGAGATGACGATAATCAATATTTATAATATTAATGGTCAACGTATCATGCAAGATAATTTAGGAGTAGGAACGACTAATTTACAGATGGATATTTCGAATTTTAATAGCAATATTTATGTAGTAGAAATTATTCAAAACAAGAAAAGAGCGGTGCGTAAATTCCACCGAATAAGATAATTTAATTTTACTCAAGTAGTTTGACCGGTATCCGTTATTTCGGGTATCGGTCTTTTTATTTTGCTTACTTTTGCCATGTAAAAGACAAAAGGCTTACAAAGTCATTTTAATGCCACAAAGTCACAAGGACACAAAGGATTTTTCCTTTGGAAAAACCTCCTTTTCTTTGGGACTTTCTGACTATTTATTTATGTCGTGTTCTTAGCTAAATTCTATAAAAATCTACTATGACTATTGATATTATTACCCTTCTTCCTGAATTATTGGATTCTCCCTTCCAGCATTCCATCATGCAGAGAGCACAACAAAAGGGGCATCTTGAAGTAAGAACTCACCAACTTCGTGATTGGGGTATCGGTAAAAGTCGACAAGTAGATGATTATCAATATGGTGGAGGGGCCGGCATGGTCATCATGGCTGAGCCACTTAGTAAATGTATTGAAGAGCTAAAGTCTAAAACCGAATATGATGAAATCATCTTTCTAACCCCCGATGGAGAACGGCACAATCAAGGTCTAGCTAATCGTTTATCTCTTAATAAAAATTTATTACTCATTTGTGGTCATTATAAAGGTATAGACCAACGAATCCGTGATCATTACGTGACACTTGAAATTTCCATCGGTGACTATGTTTTATCTGGTGGTGAATTAGCAGCCGCGGTTTTAGTAGATAGCATTGGACGGTTGCTTCCAGGTGTATTAAACGATGAGACTTCTGCACTTTTCGATTCTTTCCAAGATGGAATCCTCGCACCTCCGGTTTATACGCGACCCGCAGAGATTTTAGGTAGAGCAGTTCCACCCGTTTTATTATCTGGCCATGATAAAAAAATTCAAGAATGGCGACAGGAAAAATCCTACGAATCCACTAAACAAAGAAGACCAGACTTATTAGACTCTTAACAAGTAATTAGTCAGATTTTTTACCCTTAAAAAATAATTTCCTCATTGATGTATTAACAAGCTAACTTACAATAGTTCGTGATGCAGCCAAAAACTGCACGAACTATTGAACTTGACAAATAGCTCTTTAGGGGGATAGTTTTATTTTTTATTGAAAATAATTTGGTATACTAACAAATACACTTTATATTTACATAATACTTTAACTTTTTTTCAAAAAACCAAAGGAAACCAAATTGCTTCGGCATTAAATTTCCCTTCTAAAAAAGGTAGTTTTCACATCTACCACCACAACCTAAACAAGTACACATCGTATTTTTTTCAGCAACTTGAATATTTTATTGGACTGCTATGTCTGATAGACTCGTTTGTATCTACAAACAGTAAATCACACGAATGCATATTACTATTGCTTTTATCAAATGACTTGATAAAGGACTGAATTTATATATCCCAAATATTCATTTTTTTAAAAAAATACCATGAACAGATTAAAAAAAGTTGCTAATAACACACTCCCACCAAAAATCAATCTTTTTCTTACTAAAAAAATCAAAATCTGATTGACACCTAGCTAAAACCTGAGGTTTATAGCTCCTTAATTATGCAAGTTGCTGATTCAGCTTTTTAGCTGAACTATCATATTGTGGTCCGTCACCATTATGTGCCGGACCTCTTTTTATCTATACTGTACCTATTTACAATTTATTAATTAAAACCCAATTCTCATGAATTCGAATTTATTACTCAATCAATATTACCCGCCTGGTAATACAGGAAATGATTCTAAATGGCTGCAAAAAACAGTTGAATCTTCGTTCCCCATTCTTGTTAGCACCCTATTTTTGGTGCTACTATTTTTACCATTACAAAATATACAAGCACAGTGTGGAATTACTCCCGATCCGGTGGCACCTTCTACGGGTACAGTCAATATTGATATTAGTACTGCTGGAACAATGGTAAGCTTAGACGCTGCTGTTCTAAGTGCTAAAGGCATCGCTCCAATCGACGGGCCAGGAGGAACTCCTGCGTGTCAACTATTTTTAAATATAAGCGGGACTTTAGTCGCTATCCCACAGGACTTTACTTGTGGAACACCAGGGGCAGCTGGAAGTGCTCCATTTGCACCTGGTCCCTACTCCATTGTCGCGGATGATGATGGCACCATAGATGCGAATACTACGACAGCAGTCATGATCAATGTTTCCATCATTGATACTGGTGATCCGACCTTCGTTGCCGGATCCTGTACCGCACCAGTAGGACCACTTGCAGGAGGCGCTTACAGTTCCAATGCTGATGCATTGAATAACGATGACTGTCGAACTGCCATTCCTGGCTTGACACATCCTGGCACAAATGATAATTGCTCTGGAGAAGTTCTCACGGTTGTTTATGACAACACGAACGACCCACTTAACAATTTAACTCCAATCACTGTAACAAAAGCAACAACAAACACCTTTGAATTCTATGCAGGTACCACCACGGTCACCTATACGGTAACGGATGGTAATACCAACACCGCAATGTGTAATTTCGATGTAATTGTAACCGACGATGAGGATCCTTCGTTCTCTGATCCATCTGCAGCTATTCAGGCTGACTTGTTGGATGAAGTAAGTGTAAGTTATAGTCTACTTGTCGGAACCAATAGCGGAAGAATTAATATTGTACTAAACTGTAATAGTCCTAATTACGCTGCAGATCTAGCAACTGCGTCCGCTTATGTTCCTACCGCTGTAGACAATTGTGATAGTTCACCCACCGTTACTCCTTCTGGACCTTTCACAGCTGCCTTGGCTTGTGCGACTCAGGCAGGATCTTCCAATATTTATCAAAGTATTGTGTACAACTACCAAGCAGTTGATGCCTCTTTAAACTCAAGCCTAAATTTCAATAAATTCATTTATACACAAGACATTACCCCGCCTGATTTTAACCCAGCCACTAGTGCTGCCACAGTTCCAGCACCTCCTACTTCTGAAGATGAAGGGAAAGCTGGTACAGCCGCCGATCCTTATCTTTATTCTGGCGGTTCAGTCACCTTCGGGACTAGTGCTACTTTCAATACCGTAACTGCACGCGATGCCTGTGCAGTAGACTTTAGTGGTTCCATTGTAGCTACTTTTTCAGCACTAGCCGTTACCAGACGACTGTCAAACTATGACCTTTACTTCTACTATTGATGATGGAACGGGAGCAGTTCCTCTCGGCACTACAAATGATTTTGTAACCGAAGCTGGCGGTATGTCCACTTTCAACGTTGGTACGTATACCATCACTTATACAGCCACCGATCCTTGTAGTCAGGTGAGTCAGTATTCCTTTACCTTGGTTATTGAAGATGATACGCCACCTTCCTTAGATTGTACCCTCGGAACAGCTACTATCGCAGCCGCAAGTCCATACACTGCCGATCCTAGTGGATGTGAAACAAGTATCATGTATGAAGCACCACTAGTCATGGACAACTGCGCTCCTCCAGGAGCAGCACCAATATTAACGGCAGTGGTACTTGATCAAAGTGGAAATTTAGTTACCAGTATAATAGTTGATCAAAACGCAGGAGGTACTCCCTTAATGCATGCTGTTGAACTTCCGGTCGGTAATTGGCAGATTCAATATACGTTGACAGACGGCGTTGGTCTAATGGCTACGTGCACCATTCCAGTAGAGGTGATCGATATTCAAGATCCCTCTATTAGTTGTGGCCCTAATCAAACGATTAATAGTATTTGTCCTGCGACCACTGTTCCAGATTATACGGGCAATGCGACCACATCTGACAATTGCGGACCAGGAGGCATCACCGTAACGCAAGACCCTCCGGCCAACACCACTCTGCAAACCTTAGCGAATAATAATCCCGCTTTTTCTTTGGCAGACGGACAACAATTTACCGTAACCCTGACTGCCACCCAAAATGGTACAACCCTGACCGATGACTGTACTTTTACAGTCACCATAATGGATGATGATGCACCTGTTCCTGATTTGGCTACCCTCCCAACCATAAACAGCAATACTACACTAGGGTCAGAATGTGGAAGATTTTTACTTTCCCCCTACACTGCTACCAATTGTGACGGAACAAAAGTTGAGGGAATTCCTTCCACCGCTGATGGATACATTGATACCGATAATGATAATATTCCTGACACTTATGTTTACAATACTGGATTTCACTTTGTCACCTGGACTTATGATGATGGCAATGGAAATGTGGCTACTCAGGGACAGTCTATTACGATTATTGATGACAGTACTAATCCGATCATTACCTTTACAAACAATCCAATTACAAGAAATACCACTACAGGTAAATGTCATAGAAATATTAATCTGGCAAATTTCCTAACGGAAGTATTTCCAAGTACAGCTCCATTCTCTGATCCAGCCAACCAAACTTTCAACCGACAATACATCGACAATTGTGGAGTTGTTTTATTAGAATATGAAGTAACTGGCGCAACTACCATTGCACGAACTGATTTTAATGGACAGAGTCAACTAAATAAAGGTTCTAACATGATTACCTTTTATGCGACCGATGCTGCTGGAAATGAAGGAACCAATACGGTAGAAATGATCGTGGAAGATAACGAAGATCCAGTAGCCGCCATACCATCTAATATTACCTTAAACCTTGGAGATACTAATGATGCAGATCTAACCGATTGTGCATATACAATTTTAGACGGAAGTCTGGTAGATCCTACTGCTACCGACAATTGTGCGATGCCACCTCTTCGAACCCTTACTAATGTCTCCGCTACTTTAGCGGATGGTGGAACTTTTTCTGCTCCAGCCCCATTGGTTTTAGGCTCATTAGAAGGCTATACTTTTACAGTTGCGAATGATATGTC
>CALGJS010000019.1 GCA_937927835.1 uncultured Saprospiraceae bacterium
AATCCGCACATCATTTAATCCAATTGCTCCTCACCAGCTAAGTCTACCATAAAAGCATATTCTTTAGCGGTTTCCTTATTTCGTTTAAATCTACCAGAAGCGCCACCATGTCCAGCTTCCATTTCGGTCGATAAAAGTAGAACGTTGTTATCTGTTTTTAGTTCACGAAGTTTTGCGACCCACTTTGCAGGTTCCCAGTATTGAACTTGTGAATCGTGTAATCCTGTAGTAACCAGCATATTTGGATAATCTTTTTTCTCAATATTATCATAAGGAGAATAAGACTTCATGTAGTCATAATATTCTTTTTCTTTAGGATTTCCCCATTCGTCAAACTCTCCTGTAGTCAATGGAATAGATTCATCCAACATGGTCGTAACCACGTCTACAAAAGGAACCGCAGCAACCACACCACGCCATAAGTCTGGACGCATATTAACTACCGCTCCCATCAATAAACCACCAGCACTACCGCCCATTGCGAAGAGTCGATCTGGACTAGCATATTTTTCAGAAATCATGTATTCAGCACAATCAATATAATCAGTAAAGGTATTTTTCTTTTTTAATAGTTTTCCATCTTCGTACCAATGACGCCCCATTTCTTGACCACCTCGGATATGAGCGATGGCAAAGATAAATCCACGATCTAATAAACTCAATCGAGCGGCACTAAAATAAGGTTCCATATTCGCTCCATACGAACCATAAGCGTAAAGAAGTAGTGGCGCAGTACCATCTTTTTTCGTTCCTTTTTTATAAACCATAGACACCGGGATCTCCGCACCATCTCTTGCTTTTACAAAGAAACGTTCACTTTGATAATTGCTCGGTGTGAAGTCACCGACTACTTCCGTTTGTTTCCGTTGTTCTAGCGTTTTCGTTTTCATATTATAATCAAAAACGGTAGAAGGCGTGGTCATTGATTGGTAACCAAGACGAACGATTTCTGTGTTTAATTCCGCATTGGTACTCGTGTAAGCTAAGTATGCTTTTTCACCAAAATCAACATAATGATCCGAACCATCATTTCCCATGATACGAATATTCGTAATTCCATTTTTACGCTCAGACACCACCATATAATCATCAAACAACTCGATGTCCTCTAATAAAACATCGTCACGGTTTGGAAGTACTTCCTTCCAGTTTGTAAGACCTGTTTTGTTTTCAGGTGTTTCCATTAAACGGAAATTCTTTGCTTTATAATTCGTAACGATATAGAACTTATCATCTTTGTGATCAAAACTATATTCTAAATTTCCAGCTCGATCTCTTGGGTGAAAAATTCTGAATTTACCATCCGGATTATCTGCTTCAAGGATTCGATATTCGTTGGTTAAAGTTGAAAAAGAACCAATGATTAAGTATTTCTGAGATTTGGTTTTGTAAACAAAAGTTCGGAAAGTTTCGTCAGACTCATGATAGATTTCTTGGTCCGAGGTTGGATCAGTACCTAGCTTATGCTTAAATATTTTATAAGACCTTAATGCTTCGTCTTTGATACTATAAAAAACCGTTTTATTATCTGCCGCCCAAGTAACAGATCCGGTGGTGTTTGGAATATGGTCTTCAATCATTTCTCCCGTTTCCAAGTTCTTAAATCGAATGGTATAAATTCGTCGACTTAAAGTATCTTCTCCATATGCCAAAATCTTATTATTAGGACTTACCGAAAGTCCTCCAGTGGCAAAATAGCTATAGTCTTTGGCTAAATCGTTAACATTCAACATGACTTCTTCGGCAGCTTTGTCAGCTATAGATTTTCGGACATATAAAGGATATTCGTTTTCCTCTTGGTATTGTGTTTGGTAGAAATACCCATTCTTTTTATAAGGAACAGAAGTATCATCTTTTTTGATTCTACCTACAATTTCCTCATAGATTTTTTCCTGTAGTTTTTCCGTATGCGCCAACATACCTTTCGTATAATCGTTTTCTTTATTTAGGTAATCGATGACTTCTGGAGAAGTTCGTTCGTTTAACCAATAATACGGATCAACTCGGACATCTCCGTGATGAGTCAATTCTTTATTGATTTTTTTGGCAACTGGTGATTTTAGTTGATCGTTCATTTTCGTGTTAATTTTGTCCCCCGAACATCCGGTGGCAACAGATATAATTATGAACGACAAAGAAAAGAATAAGTTTTTACTTTTTGTGGTGAAAAGACTCATATTAAGTAATATTTATTATTGATAATAAACCGTTTTAATAAATCCGTTTTTACGGCTTCTGTTATTTTCTAAAGGGTATCGTTTGATCTATTTCTATTCAACAGAATTCCATTTGGAATTCTGTTGAATAGAAATAGTTTATTTAGACAACCAATCAATATTTATTGAATTAGTGTCTCAAATGACCAGAATAAAATTTTATGTACAGTTAAATGGAGTGATGGATTTTCGCTTAAAATTAACAACTAGGTAAAAAGCGGGCGCAAACATACTAAAAATTCCGTCACTTTAGGCCTTAAAACATAAGCATATTGTCATAAGGTTGTCTAATATCATAAGTATTAGAACAATTTTAATCAAATAATTAGATTTTCAACTAAAGAATATTCAAGAACTTCCTAGGACTTACCCCCAAAATCCTCTAAAAAGTCTTAATATTGTCGAGCTTATGAAATTAGATACTTCATACCGACAGATTCTCGCCATCTCATTACCCATCATGTTGGGAAGTGCTGTACAAAATATTATTGCGCTTAGTGATAGTGTCTTTTTGTATCACCTAAGTGAAGTAGATTTTGCGGCCATTGGTTTTGTAGGCGTTTTTTACCTGATTATTGCGGCTATTGGTTTTGGTTTCTCCAAAGGAGGACAAATTTTAATTGCTCGTCGGATGGGAGAACGAGATCCTGAACAGGTAGGAAGGACCTTTTATGCCATGTTATACTTCGAATTAGGACTGGCATTGGTCATGTTTCTTTTTATGCAATATGGGACAGGTCTATTCTTTGCCGCCTTTGTCAACTCTGATGTGATCTATGAAAAAAGTCTAGAATATATAGAATATCGATCATTTGGGGTCTTTTTTAGTTATGCAGGTGTAGCAATCGTTGCGTTGTATACAGGAGTAGCCCGTACCTGGTTTATCATCGTAGACACCCTTGTTTTGGCGGTCGTCAATATTGTCTTGAACTATGGACTGATTTTCGGAAATTTAGGTTTGCCAGCGATGGGTATTGCGGGAGCAGGATTGGCGAGTTCAATTGCAGAAGGAATCGCTTTTATAGGTTTCTTTATTTATATTTTATTTGATAAAAAAGCGAGGTTATATGGTTTATTTCGATTACCAAAATTAGATTGGGAACTGATCAAGCTTCAACTATCTATGAGTACGCCAATCGTGGCACAGTCGGTGGTGGGACTTGGTAGTTGGTTTGTCTTTTTTGGAATTGTAGAAAATCTAGGAGAACGACCACTAGCCATTACTAACCTGACTCGGATGGTTTATCTGGTCTTATCGATTCCTTGTTGGGGATTTGCTTCGGGAATCAACACCCTAGTAAGTAACTTTATTGGGCAAAAAAGAAGAGAAGCTGTTATCCCAATTATTTGGAAGACGGCTAAGCTTTGTTTATTGCTGACCATCTTTATTTCCATCCCTGTTATCTTTTTTCCAGAATATACACTTTATCCATTATTGGGATCGGAAGATATGTCCTTAATTCGTGACTCTCAAACCACCTTATATGTCTTGTTTGGCATTATTACGCTCTTCTCTGTTGGTGGTGTATTTTTTAATGGGCTCGTCGGTACAGGTGCCACTTTATACGGTTTAAAGATACAAGCGTTTTGTGCGATTGGCTACTTAATCTACATTTATGTGGTCGTAGAATACACGAACGGCGGACTTGAATGGGCTTGGGCTTCAGAGATCTTTTATTGGATTATTATGACGACGTTAGCATGGATGTATTTGAAAGGGAATGATTGGCATCGGTTTAAGTTTTAAGTTGGAAATATTTCCACTTTGGTCGAAAAAACGTTTACTAAACTTTTAAAGTTTTAGTAAACGTTTTTTGTTTAAACAGTCTCCAAATAAAATTTAATAATCTCCAAAAAATCTATTATCTTTCCTTAATATTTAACTTAACAAATGCTTAAAATGAATACTAAAACTCCCTTTACATCTTCGATGACTTTTTTAATTTTATCCCTATTGATTCTAATTCCTGCTTGCAAAAATGATGATGAAGTGCCAGATAATAATTTACCGGAATTTTATGTGGAAGGACCAATTATGCCTTGTCCAAGTCAGGCCATAGATTTATCGGAAGTAAGTTTTCAAATAAACGAAGCTTATGAGTACGAAAATTTAATCGTCGCAGGAGGTTTTGATAATATGGCCATTTTCAATTCAACCACAAATGAATTAGTGGAAATCGATACGATTGGTGTAAATCAATTTTTGGAATATCAAGGTAAATTAATGATTTGTGCCTGGGAAGGTTTATATAGTTTAGATGCTGAACAAAATATTGTACTTGAATCGCGTGTCCGTTGTAATTCGCTTCTTCTGAGTGCTTCTGGCAACCTCTTAATGGGAACTGCAGATGACCAAAAGATATTAGATTGGAATCCAACTCAAGGATTAACGGAATATACAGATGATAACGCAACAAGTTTCGTTGGCCTGACGAATTTGATAGAACTGAACAATGGTGAAATATGGGCGATCGGAGGTGACCAAATTGCTACTTATAAAGATCAATTATTTCAAGACATTTATGATTCAGAAAATATCTCAA
The DNA here is from genome assembly GCA_937927835.1 of uncultured Saprospiraceae bacterium. Classification (GTDB taxonomy): domain Bacteria; phylum Bacteroidota; class Bacteroidia; order Chitinophagales; family Saprospiraceae; genus JALZUU01. The sequence continues at coordinate 4,760 of CALGJS010000019.1, forward strand.
TAAATGAAGGTTTCCTTAGAAACGATGCCTTTATTTCTCCATACAAAGAAGGGGCAATATTAGTTGCTAAAAATGGACTGGGATATCAAATACTCAAGTTCACAGATGACCAAGAGTGGGTCTTATTATTTGATGGTGATCTTGCACCTAGGACTGATGAATCACTTACCATTAGACAGCCTTCGATAACCGGAATGATAATTCGGGATGACAAGCTTTATGTTTCTACTACTATCGCTGGTTGTAAGGGATTTCAAGTTTTTGAAATAACAAAAAATGAATTTCTAACTCCTGATGACTACTATCCTCAATTTGATAATAATTTTGAAGCTCATTGTATTAGTGGTCTGGATTATGCTGCTAATGGTGATGTTATTACTATTTCCTACAATTCGGTATTGATTTATAATTGTAATTGAGAAAAATTAAGTTATTGAAATTGGATTAAAAAATGGAATTTTTTAATAAACTTAAAGCAAGTTATTACCTCAAAAAGGCTTTTAAATTACTAGATAAACAAGAATGTTTAGCAGCAGATTTTTAGTAGAAAAAGAGGAAGCAGATACTGATCACCTAAAAATATATTGTCAGCTAAATTATGAAATCAAAAAATATAATGAGGCATTGATATTCGCAAAAAAACTTTTGGAAAAAACGGACAATAAAGTTGATGCACTATTTTATATCGCCGATTGTTATTCTAGATTGGAACAACCGAGAAAGACAGTAGCCATTTATGAAAAAATTCTAGTTTATGAACCAGAAAATTATTTAGCTTTAAATAATCTTGGTTATAACCAAATGAAAATTCAAGAATTTCAACTAGCCAAATCGGATCTTGATAGGGCAATCGAAATACATGAATATGCTTTTGCTTATAATAATAGAGGATTTGCAAATTTAAATCTTGGAAATTTAGACTTAGGATTAGAGGACATAAATCATTCTTTAGAAATTGACAATCAAAATTCTTATGCATTTAAGAATAGAGCGATTTATAATATTATGAAAGGAGAAAATGAAGCAGCGCTTGAAGATTTATTAATCGCCAAAGAATTAGGATATCGAGAATTATACGGAGAGGAAGTGGATGAACTGATTCAAAAACTATAAAAGCTTTAATCCGTGATTTTTCGATCTTTTATAAAAGCGAAAATTAAAAAACTCAAAGAAATAATTTCAATTAAAATTCTGCTCCAATGCCAATAACTCCAAGTCACTAATTCCTTTTTTAGTGCTTCCTTTGAAAAAGCTCCTTGATAAAATAACTCATTGGTTCCTTTAAAATATAAACAAAAAGAGGAGACAAAAAGAATAGCAAATATTGTGGAGATGACAGCAAATTTAAAACTACTTGCATTCTTTTTTTTATAATAAATGGAATATACCAAAGGAATTACGGCAGCTAGCATTGTCAAGACGGTATAAAATCTTCCAATTCCTGGACCGAACTGATTGTAATATTCATAAAATTCGGAGGAAGATAAAGATTGCCAAAATGGAACAAGCAAAGCACCTTCTGTAACTTGACTACCAATAAAGATTGCAAAAATGGTGACGGCTAAATATTCTAAATACAGTTTCATGATTTTTTTGTCCATTTTATGTAACGTTCGTCGTTTTATCCAAAATCATTTCCGCCGCTTTTTCCGCGATCATAATCGTGGGAGCATTCGTATTCCCGCGGGTAACATTCGGCATTATCGATGCATCAACTACTCTCAAGTTTTGAATACCATGGACTTTTAATTCATGATCGACTACGGCCATTTCGTCGTTTCCCATTTTACAAGTACTCGTTGGATGATAAAGCGTTTCACCTGTTGAGCGAATATAGTCGATAATTTCGGCATCATCCTTCATTGGTTTTTGAGGAATAAAAATACCTTTCCTATAAGGTTTAAAAGCATCGCTACTTCCCAACTTTTTTGCCAGCTTGTATCCCCAAACTGCTCGTTTGGCATCATCGTCTGTACTCATATAATTATGGTCAATCAGAGGAGCATCTTGGAAATTTCGAGAAGCTAATTTTATCTTTCCTTTACTGGTTGGGTTTAATATTTTTCCACCAATCGAGTAACCATTTCCTTTTTTAGGATTATTAAAACCATGTTCAATAAAATAGTTTGGAGCGAAGTGATATTGGATATCATTGGCTGGTTGATCTTCAGAAGATTTTACAAAACCACCAGCCTCACCGATATTACTACTAAACGGTCCTTTTTTAAATGCGAAATAATTAAAGAGATGTTTAACTACCACTGGAAATCTCTCTGCAGCGTCCAACGACTTTTTATAATTTGAATGAAAGACCGCAAAAAAGACCATATGATCTTGCAAGTTTTGTCCAACGCCAGGCAAGTGTTTTGCAACAGAGATTCCATGTTCTTTTAAATCATCACCATTTCCAATACCAGAGAGATTTAAAATTTGTGGACTATGATATGCGCCCGCACTCAAGAAAATTTCAAGGTTGGCTTTGGCTTCGAGCGACTTTCCATTTTGATGATAGACCACTCCGGTAGCCACACCGTTTTCAATAATAATCCGTTCTACTTTAGCTTTTATTTCAATGGTCAAGTTAGAACGGTTTGCCACCGGATGCAAATAACCTCGCGCTGCACTGCAACGTGCTCCGTCTTTATGGGTAACCTGATAGAATCCAAACCCGCCTTGATCCGCTCCGTTAAAATCATTGTTTTTGGGATAACCTAATTCCTGTCCTGCTTTGACAAAAATTTCAGACAGTTTATTGTTATAATTTCGATTGGTGACATTGAGTGGTCCGCCTTTTCCGTGAAAATTGTCCTTAATAATTTCTTGATTTTCGGACTTTTTAAAGTATGGTAGGACTTCGTCATAAGACCATCCTTTATTTCCCAAAGCACTCCATTCGTTATAATCTTGTTTATTTCCTCTAATGTAAATCATGGCGTTATTGCTGCTACAACCACCCAACATTTTGCCTCGGGGAAGATAGAGTTTTCGGTTTTTCATGCTAGCCATCGGAACCGTATGTAAAGCATAATCCACTTCAGTTTTCATCAATTTAGGGAAAGCTCCAGGTATTCTAACGTCTTGTTTATTGTCCTTTCCTCCCGCTTCAAGAATAAGTACTTTTTTATTTGGATCTGCGGATAAACGATTGGCCAATACACAACCTGCAGAACCTGCTCCGATGATAATATAGTCAAATTGATTTTGCATGAGTTGGAGTATGAATGTGAATGTGAATATGAATGTGAATTTCAATCTCTTTGAAATAGGAGACACAATATGCTATTTTTCTTTGGATTTATTGGTAGATTGCTATTGGGAATTTGTAGCTGGGAATTTAAAAATGATTCTTTAATAATAGTACGGTAACTTTTGAGAAATCAATATTTTTCATTAATTGGAGAGCATTTTTTGCCTGTTAGCTGGTTTGCCTGTTGGCTAGTTAGCTTCCCTTTAACGTATTTTACGAATAAAGAAAGCCAACTAGCTAACC
>CALGJS010000020.1 GCA_937927835.1 uncultured Saprospiraceae bacterium
TTCTGTCCTTTCTTTTGCAATACTTTTTGCAAAGATTCTAATTGTGGCTCCATCTGCTTAAATTCCGGCACCTCAGATAAGATTAAATCGGAATTAACATATCCATACTTTTGTGCGCTAACATTTAAACTCAATGCGAAAAAAGCGACAAACAGGAAACTGATTTTCATAAATTGTTTCATGATCTTATTAATTTTTTAATTTGTGTAATTTTCTATTCCGCAATCAAATTAATTGCGGCGACAAAGATAATACTTTTATTTGGCTATGGAATAGCCGTTTCGTTACATGTACTTTATACCCTAAATAGGGGATTTAACGACTTACTTAAGTGCTGCCATGATTTCGTCGGTCTTATCATAACGCTCGTTAGCGAATATTAATCCGGCCGTGCTACTTTTGTCTAGGATAAAATCATATCCTTTATCGTTTGCAAAATCTTCTATCACGCCGTAAACACGATCTTGAATTGGCTGTACTAAGTCTCTTCTTTTTTGAAAAAGTGCTCCTTCTGGTCCAAACTTATCTTTCTGCATTTCTCGTACTTCTTTTTCACGTGCCATAATCTCTTCTTCTTTCTGTGTACGCATTTCTTCACTCATCAAGACTTGTTCTGCCTGATATTTATTATAAAGACCTTTGATTTTGTCATATTTTTCAGAAATCTGGCGTCTCCACTGAGCAGATACTTGATCTAGTTCTGTCTGAGCAGCTTTATAATCAGATAAACTTTCTAGTACCACGGTAACGTCTACCGTTGCTATTCGCTGTGCAATAGCTTGGCTAGAAATAACTAGAAATAGCGCACCTGCGAGTAAAATTCTTTTAATGGTTTTCATAAAAATCATAATGTATTTTTTAATGTTATTGGAAGTTTTATTGATCTCCTAGAATAAAAGCTCAAATTTACGATTTTATTGTGAGGCTTTGTACTCTATTCATTAGACTATAAGTTCTTTGATTAGTTGCTTATGAAAAAAACGGATCAATCACCTAAATCCTTTACAACTTACTGCTTTTCATACAATTATGCTCGAAATGCCGAAGATCTTACCAACTGCTTTAACGATAGTTTAACGGAGATAAATGGCATTTAACTTTTTCTTAATTTTACAGATCAGAAACTTTAAACTTATTTATGAATTTCAAACTACTGCTGTTCTCTTTTTTTCTGCTAATTCCGTTTTGGGGTTTTACTCAATGGGGAAAAGGGATTTCTGTTGAACCAACATTGCATGTAGGGAAAATTTATAAACATACTCCTAAGTTACTTTTTCCAGTAGACAACTTAAGTACTGGGTTTGAGCTAAATTTCACGAATAAAAAATATGGTAAAAAAAGCTGGCACCAGCAATTAAAATTCCCAAAGGGAGGAGTAAGCTTATTTTTTTATCATCTAGGAAATAAAAACCTTTTTGGACAAGCCATTGGTATCTCTCCTAATATTACTTTTCCGATTTTTCAAAAAAACAAAATAGATAGTAATTTTCAACTTGGCTGGGGTATTGCTTACGTAAGCAAACGGTTTGATCCAATAGAAAACCCAGAAAACAACGCTTTAGGATCAAATATCAATAGTCTTAATACTTTTAAGTGGCAGTTAGGTTATCGTATCAATCCAAAATGGAAACTCAATATTGGTGCTAGCTTTACCCATTTTTCTAATGGTGCTTCCCAACTTCCTAACTTTGGAATTAATATACCGGCAGTAACTATTGGAACTGTATTTACACCAAATCCAATTAAAAAAGAAGATATTACTTCCCACGAAATTGATCCGATCAAAAAACGCTGGGGTTTATCCATGCATTTAGATTTAGCATATAAAGAACTCAGTCCTGCGGGAGGACCACGTTATCCTTTTTATGTAGCTTCCTTGGCGGGTGTCTACCGTTTATCTGCCGTGCAAGAATTATCCTTTGGTTTAGATTATGAATACAATAAAGCAGTCTATGCCTTTGGGCTACATACCGCTGGATTCGCTTCTGAAGCAGAAGCTCGTCGAGCAGCGACACGCTTAGGTATCTTTCTTTCAGATGAATTTCTTTTAGGAAACGTTGGCCTCTATGGACAAGTTGGAACCTATCTTCCTGGTTATAATTTCAGAACAGGTTGGTTTCTTTATACTAAATTGGCTATGCGTTATTATTTACCAGGTATTGGAAAACCCACCACTAGATTTTACCTTGGGCTATATTTAAAGTCTCATAAGATAGTAGCCGAGTATCTCGCTATCGGAATCGGCGCACGATTATAATTCTTAGTATTGGACGAAAAATAAGTCTCGTATTTTGGCAAGGGAATTTTGGGTCAAGATGAGGCAAAAAACGTAGGCGATGCCTGAGCATCCTGCGTGAGCTTGTGCTAGCAGCACAAAGAGCAAGAGCCAAAAGGCTTTTTAACGAAATATTGGCCCTAAAGGCCCAGCCATAAATCGATAAGTTATTCTTTGACCATTACTTAACACAAAAACCTTTTTATTATGAACATCAGAAACCTTTTTTTTCTAGTCGTATTAATTGCAGCAATTACTTCGTTGCACTGTAAATCATTAAAGAAAATAAATCTCTTTTCTATTCAAGATGATAAAAACCTTGGATTACAAGTTAGCAATGAGATTCAATCAGCCTCTAAAGAATATCCGCTATTACCTGAGCGTGGAAACGAAGAAGTCTATCGCTACATTCGAAATATTACTAAAAATATTCTCAATAGTGGAAACGTCAAACATAAAGATGACTTCGCTTGGCAAGTAAAAATCATTGATGATCCTAAAACATTAAATGCTTTTGCTACTCCAGGTGGATATATCTATGTTTATACCGGTCTTATCAAATTTTTAGACACAGAAGATCAGTTAGCTGGTGTCATGGGACACGAGATTGCCCACGCAGATTTGCGTCATTCTACTCGACAAATGACGAGTTCTTACGGTGTTTCTACTCTTTTATCTGTTGCTACTGGAAATGCAAACCCCGGTGCGGTTCAGCAGGTGTTGGCAGGTTTAACCAGTCTAAAGTTTAGTAGAAATCATGAAACGGAGGCAGATACTTACTCTGTTAACTACCTTTGTAATACTAAATATGATGCAGCGGGAGCAGCAGGATTTTTTAAGAAGATTTCTGGTAGTAAAGCTCCACCTCAATTTTTGAGTACACATCCTAGCTCTGAAGGTCGAGTAAAAAACATTGAAGCCAAAGCAGCAGCTAAAACTTGCAAAGCTTCTACCACTAATGTTGATCAACACAATCGCATCAAGCAGTTACTTAAATAAGCGCTTACTTCTAAATCTCTATTTAATATAAATCACCCTTAATTTAAAAGATATATTATGACCATTACGGGCAACATCATTGATATTCGAAATAAGAACATTTTTCACGGAGCCGTTACAGTCGCCGACGGAGTGATTCAATCGGTGTTGCCTGTAGCGGGTGAAAGTACTCAATACCTTCTACCTGGATTTGTTGATGCACATATACATATTGAAAGTTCCATGTTGGTGCCTTCTGAATTTGCCAAGATGGCGGTGGTCCATGGAACGGTAGCTACGGTTTCGGATCCACACGAAATTGCCAATGTTATGGGGATGGAAGGTGTAGAATATATGATTGAAAATGGAAAGACAGTTCCGCTAAAATTTAATTTTGGCGCACCTTCTTGTGTTCCAGCTACCACCTTTGAAACTGCGGGAGCGACACTAGACGTAGCTGATATTGAAACCCTGATGAAAAATCCAGAAGTATTATATCTCGCTGAGATGATGAACTACCCCGGCGTTTTATTTGAGGATAAGATGGTGATGGAAAAAATTGCAACCGCTCACCGACATGGAAAACCCGTAGACGGACACGCACCAGGGTTACGAGGAGCAGATGCAAAAAAATATATTGATGCTGGTATTTCTACGGATCACGAATGCTTTACAAAAGAAGAAGCCTTAGACAAGCTAGCATATGGAATGAAGATTTTGGTTCGAGAAGGTAGTGCCGCCAAAAATTTCTCTGCACTGGTTGATTTGATACCAGAACATGCAGATCGGATGATGTTTTGTTCAGACGATAAACATCCTGATGATTTACTTGAAGGTCATATTAATCAGTTGGTAAGTCGAGCCATTGCGAAAGGACATAATTTATACGATGTTTTGCAAGTAGCATGTATTAACGCGGTAGAGCATTATGGTCTCTCGGTAGGATTAATGAATGTGGGAGATCCAGCAGATTTCATTGTGGTGGAAGATTTAAAGACCTTTGAAGTCAAACAGACCTATATTAATGGAGACCTTGTAGCTGATCATGGAAAATGCACCTTCACTACAGAAGAGGCGCGGATTATTAATAATTTTAATACTTCATTAAAATCAGTCTCTGATTTTCAAATCACCTCCGATAAATCGGAAATGCAGGTGATAAAAGCCATCGACGGAGAGATTGTCACAGAAACATTTTGGGCGAAGGTTAAGGATGAGAATGGTATTGTAGTTTCTGATACGGAACGAGATATACTTAAAATGACCGTTGTAAACCGCTACGAAGAACAGGCACCTGCCATCGCATTTATCAATAATTTCAATCTAAAAAGCGGCGCAATCGCCTCTTGTGTAGGACATGATTCTCATAATATCATTGCTGTGGGCGTAGACGATGAGTCAATTGCTAGAGCCGTAAATCTAATTATCGAAAATAAAGGAGGGATTTCTGCGGTCAGTAACGAGGTAGAACATGTGTTAGCCTTACCTGTGGCAGGCATAATGACCAATGCGGACGGACCTACTGTAGCGGCACAATATTTGGAAATAGATAATATGGTAAAAAAACAGTTAGGTACTCAACTAACGGCTCCCTTCATGACTTTATCGTTTATGGCGCTATTGGTTATTCCGCAACTAAAATTAAGTAATTTAGGGTTGTTTGATGGAAAAACCTTTGAGTTTACTCCATTATTCCGTTAATCTGTTAACCTTTGACTTAATATTTGTTAAAATCATATTAACATTTGCTTTATACAATAAAGCAAATTAAATTTGCATTGTATTTTAACCAAATGAAAATCTAACCACACCCAACCGGTACACTCTCTTTTTCTTTCTTTAATAAGATGTGCCGGCTACCTCAAATACATAATCTCAATTGGGTTTAAAATACTGGTAGAAACTAGTTTTTTACAAATAACCTATGGGAGATTGTTTCGACATTCACTCTACTTATTAAATAAATTTACTATGAGTTACTTCATGAAGGGATGGGGTTTACTTTTTTTACTCACATTCTTTTGTACCAACTTATTTGGACAGCAAAAACATGTTGAACAATTACATCTAGACATTAATACCAAGTCTTATGATGAAATTGCGCCGATCGTTTCACGGAACGAACAGACGATGTTTTTCACTCGCCAAGGATATCCTATTTATAATAAGACTTTAGTAGAAAAAGGCACTGATTTATCAAAAACGCTTAGTCCTGATGCTTATCAAAAAAAGCTTTCTGAAATCTTTAGCTCTATTTCAGGTAATGAAATTGCAAATCCTGCGACCAGTTCTTATAATCAAGATATTTGGGTTGCCAAAACAAGAAATACTTTACTCGATCAAGTAAGTCATCCTGGTGCGCCGCTCAATAATGCTTTTCCTAATAGCCTTTGTGCATTATACAATAATGAACAATCTGCTATTGTCATCAATCAATTTCCAGAGGAAGGTGGTATTCATCCTGGGTTCTCTGTTTCTCATAAAAATAAGTCTGGCAAGTGGTCTGATCCACAACCAATTACCATCGAAGGAGTTGATAATAATATCGCACCAGAAGTTAGTCTAGCCGTCGCCGAAGAAGGTGAGGCGATTATTTTATCGCTTGATCATAAAGATGCTTATGGTGGAAATGATTTATTCGTAGCGTTTCAAACAGGAAAAAATACATTTGGTAAACCCATTCATTTAGGTCCTGCCGTTAACTCACAATCACACGAAAAAGCACCCTTTTTATCTAGCGATGGGAAAACGATGTTTTTCTCTTCCAATCGTCAGAATGTTATGGGTGGCTATGATTTATTTATGGTTTACAGGTTAGATGATAGCTGGACTCATTGGACGGCACCCAAACGATTTTTAGCTCCGATTAATACGACAGCCAATGAAGGTTTTCCTTGTTTTAACCGAACTTCAGGATATCTATATTTTTCGTCTGATCGAAATGGTTCTAGTGATATCTTTCGAGTAAGTATTGCTCCGCCAATCTCAGAAGAAGTAAGAGTTGTTGGTAATATTTTAGATAAATCTAAACGAAGAAAACAAGATGCTACTGTATTGTTACGATCAAAAGATAGTGGTATATACCAAAGTACTTTTGTTAGTACTGATGGTTATTATGAAATTGATGTTCCAATGGGAAAAACATTCCAAATCTTAGCTCAAAAACCAGGATACCAGAGTAATCGTAAAACACTCAATTTCAAAAAAAGTGATATTTACTTTAAAGAGTTTCACATCAACCTTGCGCTTAAACCGCTTGAAGAAGGAGCAACAATTGATCTAAATACCATTTACTTTAAAAAGAGTACTGCTGTTATTCTCCCAGAATCTTTTGGAGAGTTAGACTATCTAAGCGAAATTCTAATTCAAAATAAATCACTCGTTATCTCAATTGAGGGACATACAGATAATCAAGGTGGAAAAGAATCGCTAAAAAGATTATCTCAAAAACGCGCCGAAATAATTAAAAAGCATTTAATTACCAAAGGAGGAATTACTAAAAATAGAATTCAAGTCGAAGGTTTTGGAGATTTGCAGCCACTAAATGATAACTCTTCTGAAATATTACGCCAGCAAAATCGCCGAGTAGAAGTAAAAGTTGTTAGAATTGAAGCAGATACCGCTACAAAAACTACTACGGTATTAAAAGATAAATAACTAACCCTAAACGTTGGTTTTAAAAGCCATTATTTCCTTACTTCGGAAATAATGGCTTTTTTTTTGGAGTTTTTAAATAACTTCTTTACTTCTACTTGTTCGTTTTAAACAACTTCCTTAACTTTATAGCCTGTCTAAACTTCCATCAATAGACTGCAATTGACAGATTTCGCAGAATTATGAAAATTTAGACAAACTCTTAGCGCCCTAATCTACCTTTCACCGACACTATTTTATTCGCATTCTCAAACGCTATTCCCCCATTATGAAGAATCCTTTCGGTTTATTACTGATTGTGCTTTGCTATCTATTACCTTTTGTTTCGATGGCTCAAAAAAAGTACGATGTTGAAAAATTAAATACAGGCATTAACTCTAGTGGTTATGACGAGATTACTCCCGTAGCCAGCCTAGATGGCCATACGCTATACTTCACCAGGGTAGGATATCCTGATTATGTCCAATCTTTAGTAGAAGACGGAGTAGAAATGGCTTCCAAGCTGGGACCATCTGAATTTAAATCCTACTTGGCAAATATTTATACTAGAATGGGACAACGAAAGGTAAGCGATCCTTCTCGTTCTGAATTCAATCAAGATATTTGGATTGCTCAATCTCTTAATGGCACCTTCGATCAGATTACACATCCTGGTCCTCCACTTAATAATGCGATGCCCAATAGTGTTAGCTCCGTTACTCCTTCTAGTAATGAATTAGTGGTTATTAATAAATTTGAAGAAAGTGGTGGGATGAAAAAAGGTTTTTCGATTGTTAGAGACCTAGGCAACGGCGACTGGACTTTTCCAGAACCCATCGGAATCGAAAATTATTATAATACTGGATCGGATGTAAATATGACGATGAGTAGTGATGGAAGAACCATGATTTTATCTTTAGAAAATTATGATTCCCGAGGAAAAAATGATTTATACATCAGTTTTAAACAAGGAGAAAGCACCTGGAGTCAACCCAAAAATATGGGGAGCATGATTAATTCCGCCTCCCGCGAAACCACTCCATATTTATCCGAAGACAATAAAACACTTTTCTTTTCTTCTAGTCGTCGTCGATCAGCATCTGGAAATGATATTTTTATGTGCCGACGAGAAGGAGATGGCTGGGATAAATGGACACAACCACAAAGGCTGATCGAACCAATTAATTCTGATCGAGACGATAGTCAGCCTTTTTTTAATTCAGCAACGGGTTATCTTTATTTTGCTAGTCGACGAGATGGAAGTAGTGATATTTTTCGAGTAAAAATAGCGCCTGCCGTTCCACGATTCGTAACCGTTACTGGCCGGATTGTAGATCCTACCACCAATAAAAAAGTAGATGCCCGTATTCTTTCTGGTTCTAAGCATGATAAATCTTATCGGAATGTTTATGTCGCAGATGACGGAACCTTTAGACTTTCTGTTCCAAAAGGAATGGACTTTACCATCATGGCTGAAAAACCTGGATACATTGGAAAAGAAAAAGTGCTAAACTATCGAAAAGATTATGTCTACTTTAAAGAGAAAAAAATTGACCTTGAACTGGTAAAAATTAAGGAAGGAAAAAAACTAGACTTACCTCCAGTTTATTTTGAGCAATCTACCGCGATCGTCAAATCCAATTCTTTTATCGTTTTAGACGAACTCGCCGATTTTATGCGTCAACACTATAACATCAGAATTAGAATAGAAGGTCATACCGATAATCAAGGCGATCCAGAAGCACTTTTAAAATTATCAGAAGATCGTGCAAAAGCCATCAAAAATTATCTAGTAGGTACCAAACGGATCAGTCCACTACGAATTTCAACGCAAGGTTTTGGTGCTACCAAACCATTTTCTGAGAATGATAGTGAAGCGGATCGTGCAAAAAATCGCCGAGTAGAAGTAATTATTTCACAGGTTCACGAAATTGAGCCGGATTTACAGGCGGATAGGGAGAAAATAGAAGAGCAGTAAATCTTATTCCAATAATTTTTATCTGACATTTACCCTCTAAATATTTGACAAATACGGTCTATTTTGTCACTTAAATCTGTTATTTTTGTCAGATAAACATAAAAAATGGCTGATACAGATATAATCTTACATGCTCTAAGTATAGAATCACCTCTAACATCTAGTGAAATATTTGATAGAATCAAATACCTAAAAAGCAGTCGTACACTAAAGCGAGTGTTAGATAAACTGGTAGACAAAAAATTAGTCGAAAGGACAGGAATTAACAAAGGCACTAAATATTCTCTTTCAAAATCATATGGAATCCTTCACTCCATTGATATAGATGAATATTTTATTAAAGATATTGATGAACGCGAAATACAAAGCTCTTTTAATCATCAACTTCTTAAAAAAGATTTGTATCAAGTCGATTTATTCACAGATTTAGAGATTAACCGCCTAGAAAAATTGCAAAAAAATTATGAACAAAATATCAGCCAACTCTCAGAAGATCAATATCTTAAAGAAGTCGAAAAATTGGCAATTGATCTTAGTTGGAAATCTTCACAAATTGAAGGCAACACCTATTCTCTACTAGAGACTGAAAGACTATTAAAAGAGAAACAAACTGCTGCTGGAAAAAGCAAAGATGAAGCAGTTATGCTACTAAACCATAAAGACACTATTGATTTTATAGTCGAAAACCCTGAATACCTCCAAGAGTTGTCTATCCGTAGAATAGAAGACATTCATAGTTTATTAACTAAAGAACTTGGGATTAACAGAAATTTGAGAGTTAGAAGAGTTGGTATAACTGGTACAAACTATAGACCATTAGACAATGAATTTCAAATAAAGGAAGCATTTATTGACATGTGTAAGTTGATAAATTCTAAGCAGAATGTATTTGAAAAAGCACTTATCGCTCTAGTACTTATCTCATATATTCAAGGCTTTATGGATGGTAATAAAAGAACAGCAAGAATAACTAGTAATGCTATCTTAATCGCCAATAAATTTTGCCCTATCTCTTTTAGAACTGTCGATTCCATTGATTATAAAAAAGCCATGTTAATTTTCTATGAAAAAAATAATATCACAGCTTTTAAAAGAATCTTTGTGGACCAATTTGAATTTGCTGTAAATACTTACTTTTAAAAAATACAAAGTGTTTTTAAGTCTTCCAAATAATGTACCATCTCATATGTTCAGTATTATTACATGTATCCATAATCAACTTTCAATCAATCAACTTTTTTACGAAAGTCTTATAAAACATACGAAAGGTAAATTTGAATTAATCATTATAGATAATGCCTCGAATGATGGAAGCACCCAATATTTTAAATCAAAAAAAGA
>CALGJS010000021.1 GCA_937927835.1 uncultured Saprospiraceae bacterium
GACTTTCATCTAAAATTTTATGTAAAATGACTCTTCCTAGAGGTCAAATCTGATGCTAATGTTGTGTGTACCACTCCATAAGTTGGTGTGTCGGTAAGCATAATCAATTCCAAAATTGCTGCCTTTTTCTTTATTGAATGGCACTTGGACAGAAGCTCCCGCACTTACACCATTATAAACAGATTGCTGAACTTCAGCATCAGTATCAAGCTCGTATTTATACCCACCTCTTAACATAAACATATCGTTAAAGACATATTCTACTCCACCTCCAATCTGATCTTCGTAAAAAGTATTAGAAGTGAAATTACCTACTAAAGTAATTCGATGTTTAGGATTAATAATGAAGTCATAAGATGCTCCAATGTTGAGTAAAGAAGGCATATCAAATTGATTAGATCGAGTAAAGAAAGAAAGATCTCCATCTACATCTGGATTTGGACTTTGCAAAGACTGTGTCAAACCGTCTCCTTTATACTTCATTGGTGTTCCAACATTTCGTAGAGAAATTCCAAATTTAAATTCATCATTATCTCCAGTAACATACTGAACACCTGCATCAATTCCAATTCCATTTGCGTTCACATTTGCCAATCCTTCAGATACTATTCTTACGGCTAATCCTACGCTTACTTTATTTTCAAATTCATGCGCGTAAGAGATCGCCATATTAAAAAACAAGGGAGAGAAAGTAGCTCCAGTACCATCTGGAAAATCTTCCGTAGTAACTGGAATATCTCCAAAGTCCATGGTCATAATGCTAACACCAAAGGCTCCACTTGATCCTACTTTTTGTGCTAATCCAAGTGCATTCATAGCCACGCCTGTTCCTTCAAAATAGCGTGCATGGCTACCCATTATCTGAGTTCTACCAGGAGCACGTACCAATCCAGCAACATTTAATCGCAAGGCTTCTACTCCAGCAATGTTAGCAGTAGTCATAGCACTTAATCCGGCACTTCTTGCCCAAGGATTTAGCAATAATTGAGTAGCCCCTGCTTCTCCTTGACGATCGGGATTACCTGCGAAAGATATTTGCGCGATTGCCAGTAATAAAATAACTAAGTAAAATTTCTGTTGCATCTTTTATGTTTTAGATGGAGGATGAAATAATAAATTATTTCATCCTCCGATAAATTCTTATTTAAAAATTATAATCCAGTTGGGTCAAATTGTCGAGCCACACCAAACCATTTTAGCACAGTTTGTCCAACACCCGGAGCATCTACATGAATCAGATATACTCCACTACTAACAGGGATATTGTCAAAGTTCTTTAAATCCCATTCCAAGGCAGGAAGAATTTGTGATCGATCAACTAGTCGCTCACTACCACTTGGTACTATTCCAACTTCGTCTCGATCATAACGACGAACAAATCTTCCATCTAGCGTATAAATAGTTATCGTTGCTTTTGCAGGAAGGTTCGTAATCTTTATGATATTAGAGAATTTATCTACCTCATAATCAGAAAATCCATAATAAGGATTAGGAACAACTCGAACTTCATTCAAAATAGAATCTAGTTCATTTCTTCCTGAAAATTCACTTGAAGTTACTCCTTCAAAATTCAGTAAATAAGTAGGATCTCCCTCATTAGTCCCCATCCCTTCTTTGACTGCATAAGAATTATCTACTCGTGCTTTTACGATTACATCATTTGGAATTAATCCATCAGCATAAGACAACATCTCGTTACCTCTAGTAACTGCTGGGATACCTGTCCAAGTAATGTTTTGTAATCCTTCGAACTGTGTGAAATCATTTCCAACAATTAATTTATCATAAATTTGTTCACAACGATCATAAGGTTCGTTGGTAACATAAATATAATGCTGTCCTCCAGCGTAAGCATTTCGGGCATCAAATTCGTTGGCTCCTCCAGCAATAAATTGCTCAGACGTTGGATTAAACATCATATCTCTACCCGTTGGAGGAGTCGCAAATGATCCTCGATCACAGAATTCATCAATTCCAGCCACAGAACAATCATAGACAGAGTTTTCAGCGAAGAAGATATTTAACCGTTCTCCAGTTTCTACATCAATAGCATATCCAGGAAACCAACCCATTCCAATTCTTGGATTACCAGCACTATCTGTATCATTATCCGGTGTTGGATTACCATTACTACCTGCTTCTTTCCCTACGGATGGGGCTTGTCTTAAATCCAAACTTTGTGCACCACCTTCTGTTTCTAAACCAACTCCTAAAGCAACAGAGTAATATTCTTCACTGGCAGCTTCTAGAATTACACATCGGCTCCATTTGTCTTTATCTGAAGTAAATACAATATCAACATTATTCAATCCAGATAGTGGAGGTAATAGTCCATATAGTACATTTTCAATATTGCTATTAGCATCCCAGAAAGGACTAACTGCAAATCCAGCCCCTCCTAAACCAGGATCAGAATCTGTCAAACGGTATGGAACTAAAGCTCCATTACTAAAATCACTAAATGCTCGGTTTGGATCCTCTGCGTTACGAGGTCTACCACTTTCCGTTTTTACATAATCAAATGGCCCTCCTGGTTCATCTATAAATGCTGTCAACCATTGTGCGCCAGCAGGATCTTGATATTCCACCTCAAAACCAATCGTTCCATTACTAGCATCTATATTATCTCCTGCATCATCACTTTGTGAAATATTGACAGAGAAACCATAGAGGCCTAATAATTGTTCGTTAAGATCATTAATTGATCTTTCTGAGTTTGTTACATTTCCTTGCTCGTCAGTAACCGTCCAACTATCTAACTGATCATCACCATCTCCATCTAATATACGTAGTTCATATTCTCCGTCTACAATTTTGAATGGATTGATAACCTGTACATTTACAGGGCTACTATTGGGCTCGTATACCACCTTTCCGTCGTTGGTACCGTTTAAAATTTCTTCTCGGGATTCGTCAGAAATTTCCAAGAAAGTTTCTCCAGCACCTTCACCATCCAATCGAGTTACGATAGGACCATCTCCATAATTAGAATTGAGTTTGTCAGTTACAACTCTACGTGGAATTACAGTATAAGTAACACTGTTCTTACGACCACGAATATATTGAAATCGTTGTCCAACACTAGTAGTCGCATTAAAATCTAAATAATTATTATAACCATAAGCAATGGCTCGGAAATAATATTTTTTATTATTAATTAATGGTTCATTAGTAAAAGCATCTACTGTCAATTTAAAAGACTTTCTTATTCCTTCATCTTTACCAGAAGCTTTAAGATTTTTTTCAAAAAGAAATGGAGGTTCAAAGCCAGGAATATTTTCAATTCCTGTAAACTCAAATATATCTGTTATTCCATTTTTAAGATCACTAGAAAATACTAGTCTCACATTATCCACTTCGTCAAGTTCGGAAACAGGGCTTCTCAGCTGGTACAATTCATATCCTTCGAAAACATAAGTAATAGAATCATCTGGTGCTCGTAAATCCTTTTCCTCGTATTGTTCTTGATAATTATTGGAACTTATAGGGTCATTGGAAAGAAACCCAACTAATTCTTGATCTAATTCTAACCAGTCTACGTCAGGAGCATCAGGCCCATCAGGAATTTCAAAACAGTTATCAAAGGCTGCTTGTGCAATATCATCAGCAAATAGTAAAGTAGTTAAATCAACTCTTGGGTGGCTAGGCACGTCCGGCACGAAAACTGCTCCTATAATCAACTCATTGGTTGCTCCTGGCGTTAATCTAAAAGGACCAGAAGCTTGTAATGTTCGACGGTCACCATTTGGTAAGCCTTCACCTTGTGCCATCGTCCACTCTGTATCAATATTTGGTCTACCAGGAAAAACGTACTTGACAGGATTAGCTCCTCCTCGTCCGTTACCACCTTGGGTAAATGCTGCACCATCCAACCAAGAACCAGATAAGTAATTATAAAATTCTTGCGCCTGTGATGGATCAGTAGTTCCTGCAGGAGGCGTAGGTGTAGCACCACCATTGTTATAATATACAAAAGAAGACATTCCGATTTCATCTCCAAATTCATTAAGTGGTCCACGGAAATAATCAATTCCTAATACAGGAACCTCATTACAATAGGTAGGAGTACCACTACAATCACAGCTTCCAGCGACTTCTCCATCTACTAAGTCAGAGTTATAGATATACGCAAGATCCCGCTCTACATCACAACCAATATAATCATCGAAGGCACAACCTAAATCTGGATCTACCCACATTGCAAAAAATGTACTATCCAAAGGTTCTGTTCCGCGATTAATTAATTTATATCGTTGGAAAGTCATGTTATTCAACTCATCATTACTCTGGTAAGCAAAAGATTGGACCTGCACTTCCATACTCATTGGTTGAGAATTCTGAGATTGAGAATGCACATTAGAATCATCATTATAAATCCAGAAAAACATCTGATCGGCATACTCCACATCCGGACAACCTCGAACTTCAATGACAGGGTAATCTCCTTCTTCTGGTTCGTATGTTCCATCTCCATCTCGATCAAAAAAACCAGCTAATCCTGCATCAGTATCTGGTAATTCAAAATCATGAACACTTTCAAAAAAGCGATTACCTTTAGCAGGCCAACCTCTAATAGATCTAGGGATATCTTCTATCTCATAATCAACATCATTTGCAATTGCTTCTTGATAATTTAGTAGATGATTATCTATAGTGTCACCATACACCTCAAAATGTTTATCCCAACGAGAACATAGTACATCATCCTCAAGGTCGGGATCTAAATTAATCGGCCCAGGCCAAAAATCTGTACTTCCATCACTAGCACCAAAAGTCTTAGCTGCTAACTTCAAATTTCCTCCGTCATCAAATCCTCCAATCCAAACTGCTCCAGCAAAAATAGCAGAAACGCCTATCTCATTCGGTGGAGGCTTTGGCACAATATATCGAGGGTTGTCTCCATCCCACCAACAATCACCATTTATCAATAACGTCGCTCTTACATTATTAATATCCTGAATAGCTCGCATTGTTCCTGGCTGACAGGGCTCTCGCAATGAAGCACGTTCTTCGTTACGTATTTGGTTTTGTCCATTTGGGTTTTTAGGTGGATTCTTTCCCTCCATCGGAGAAAAAGCCAACAAAAACAATAGA
Source organism: uncultured Saprospiraceae bacterium (assembly GCA_937927835.1). Lineage (GTDB taxonomy): Bacteria > Bacteroidota > Bacteroidia > Chitinophagales > Saprospiraceae > JALZUU01. Next base: position 5,095 of record CALGJS010000021.1, read on the forward strand.
CCAGCAATTATATATCTTAACATTGTTCTATAATTTTATGTATGATTATTACTTTTATTTTATTTTTAGAAATCAAAAATGGCACCTAAATAAATTCTTCGCGGTAAGCTAAAGAAATCAGGATTCGTTTCTGCCCACTGGTAAGAGTCCAGATAAGCTTGTACGTTTTGATTATTATCTCGCAATGATCCAATCGCATCTTGACCGTTCTTAGAAACTAAGAAACCATCTGTTTCAGCAGATCCACTAGCAGAGTAAAGATTGATGACGTTACGAGTATTCAATAAATTACTGACTCTGAAATAAACGTTTAATCCCAATCCTTTGGTGATTTGAAAGTCTTTATCCAATCTTAGGTTGGCAGTAAATGTCCAAGGTCTTCTCGCTCCATTTAAAGCCCCAACTAATTGAGTAGAACCAAATTCTTCCGGCGTCGTTCTTGCAGAATAAGGTCGTCCAGAAACAGTAATCACTTGAAGATTTGCACCAAAATTCTGTAAAAATTTAGTACCAAATAATTCTGGTCCTTTATTCGCCCCATAACGGTAATCAACCGAAGCCGTCAATCGGTGTCGTTCGTCAAAACTTAATGGAATTAAGTTCCGCACATTTGAACGACGGTTTAGACTTGCATTAGATTCTGGATCTGATCCAGTCCCATCCGCAAATTGTAAAGTATAATTGATATTTGCAGAAACGTTACCTGTTCTTCTCATATCATATTGAAAAGTAAAACCTTTTACTGTTCCAAAATCAATATTATCAAATGAGTCATATTCCCCTAACAAACTACCGCTAATAAAACGGTAAGTACGAGACTGTATCATATCTCTTAACTCCTTGTAGTAGATAGCAATTTTAATCGCAGAGGTTTTAGAAACTACCTGACGGAAACCAACTTCGTAGTCTACTGTTTTTTCAGGTCGAAGATTTGGATTATTTCTTGGAATCGAAGTCGCAAAATTAAAATAATCTAAAGCCGTTGCCAAGGTATTAGATGGTGGGCGCTGTACGAGTACATCATAGTGCGCAAAGAAGTTTGCCTTATCTGAAATTGGGAAAGAAAAAGCCAAACGAGGCATCCAATTGATCTGTGGCTTATAGTCTTCAAAAGAAATACTTGGATTAAAATTTTCTGATCGGATGTCAGCATTTTCATCTACTAGAGCAGGAGTAGCAAATCCATCATCTCCAAAAATCAAAGTAGGATTATTCACTAATGTTCCTCCGCTGTTATACCAGTCGTCACCAGAACGGAAAGCTTTTACACCTTCTCCATTGTCATTAAGATATACTTTAAAGTCATCACCAATTGTTCCTGGACGCTCATCTCCACTATTATTACTAAAGTAATCGCTTGCCCCTTGTATTTCATAAAGTGAATATGGATCTTTCAGCACTTTTGTATTCGCATCGTAACGATCTACTCGTAATCCAACTCTAAAGGTGATATCATTGAAAGTAAATTTATCTTGGATATATCCTGCAAAATAGTTCGGCTGGAATGCAGCAACTGGGAAGGTTCTTCTTCCGTCCACATCTCTAGTAGTAAAGAAATCATCAAAAGTAACTGTGTTAGCAAGCTTATTTCCTAAGTAATCATATCCATAATAATCCGTTAATCCAGCATCGATTAAATCTAGTGCAGTAAACATATCTAAAGAAAATGTACTAGGATCTAATTCATCAATATTGATATACTCATTTAATTGAACCCCTGTAGCTGCTCGTATTTTCTGAAAAAAGAAACTTTGAGAGTTATCATCTAATAATAGATCATGCTGTACGATTGGTCCCAATAAATTTTCTGTTTGTACGAAAGTATTGAATCCAGCATTAGCCAAATCAACGGTTCCTATTTCTGTCTCAAAATTAACTCCTAGAATATGATCGTTTGCTAAGTTACGCGCTAAGTTCCAAAGACCACGAGGATTTACGCTATACTGGCTGCTGTAACGCTGTTCATACCAAAATCCAACTTCAATAGAGTGACGAGAATTATCTGATTTACCAGGCACTAGATCAAAAGAACTAGTTGCCGTAAAGGTGATCAAATCATTAACTCCTTTTCGATTTAGATTATATACCTGACCAACGTTGGTAAATCTATTCCCCCAAATATTAGTAGCAGCTTCTAAAAATAAGCCATTCTGTGCAGGAAATTGTACCTCATCTGTCGCATCAACAGTTAGGTTATTATAGTTAGCTAGTACTGGATTAATGTCAGTATTTGCTTCATAACCCGTAAATACTTCTCGATAATCCACGTGTCCATAAAGATTAGGATCGCCAGGAGTAGCGCTTCCAGTTCCACCATCCCATTCAGTAACACCAACTACAGGAACATAGTCTTGGAAAAACTTACCGATATAACCATAGTTAAAATAGTTATCTCCGTGACGTTCATCTTCTAAGTTTTGTGTCCCTCGTTCAAATCCACCTTGTAATGTATAGAATGCGTTTTGAATAAGAGCCCCTTTTGTCTTTTCTGCTCCATCAGCGGTAAATCCCTGATTTCCTAATTTATGACGGAAACGGAAGTTACCTCTTAGACGAGTTGTTTCGTTAGTTGGATTATTATGAGAATTAACAATTTGCCAAATCGGTCTTCCAGCACCATTAGCTGGTGTAAATTTATCCCGAGTATCGTTATAAGTTCCTGTGAAAGTGATATCAATATTTTTTGATAGTCGAGCATCTATTTTTGCAGTTAAATCAATTACCTGATTTTCTTCATTAGGACGATATCCTAATACATCAACATCTTCATTCGTAAGGTTTGAAGCAGATGCAATGACTGGCAAGATTGGACGACCAAAAGGTCCTGTAATTGGTGTCCCAGTATTATCAAACACTATCGGATTTGCCTGTAATTCTGCTAATTTTTCATCTGTTACTCGGTATACTGGCGTCGCCGGTGGATCATCATCTTTTTGATGACGGTATCGTCCCGAAAATCTAAATCCAATAATAGATTCTTCTACTCCGTTTTCACCCTTCTTCTTTAGAATAGGGCCACTCACGTTAGCATTTAGCAAATTGTAACCAAAATTGTCAAGGTATTCAGAAGTTTCTAATTCTAGGCTTCCACCAAAAGTAGAAGAAGGTCCCTTTGTAGTGATAGAGATAATACCTCCCGTTACATCACCATATTTGGCACCAATACCTCCCGTGATTACCTGTAATTGCTCGATTTCTGATTCGGGGATCAACGCACCTCGAACACGAATACCATCAATATAGTAATCTACCGCATCCGCTCGTGATCCTCTCACCGTAACAGCATCTCCCTCATCTACCTGAGAAAGTCCAGCTGCCGTAGAGGCCAATGCTGAGATATTCTTGGTAGGTAAGTTTCTGATTTCCTTACTGGTAATGGTTTGACCAGAAGTGGTATTATCTTTATCAATCAGTGGGACTTTATAGTCAATTACCTCAACTGCATTTAGCAATACACCTTCGCTAAGACTGATATCCAGACTAGTAGTTTGTCCCGCTTTTACAACGACTCCTTCGATCGTCTGCTCAGCGTAACCAATATAGGAGGTTTTTACATCATAATTACCAGGATCAATATTAACTTTATAATCGCCATTGAAATCTGTTGAAGCTCCGGTGATTAAATTACCATTCCTTGAAAAAGTAATATTAGCTCCGATTAACTCCTCTTTAGTTTCTGCATCCATGACCTTACCTGATACCGCCGTCTGCCCAATGGCCACAGAAGCGAAAAGAAGCAATGAAAAAATAAGTAGTAGATTACGCATCATATAACGTGTTTTATTTGGGTGAAAAAGCGGTTTTACAGCGCCATTTTACACCTAAAGTTGATGATATTAGAAAATATATTGATTTTCAGAAAATATTAGCACGCAATGTTAAGGAAATTAACAGGCATTGCCAAAAGAATTTTAAAGTCCTGTCTCAAAACTGTCACTTCTATTTCTGTTTTCTGTCGTTTTTGGCAGTCTAAGAATTTATATCCTTAAACAATATTAATATTATTCTTTATAAATATCAGGACTAATTCGCAAGATAAGTCAGGTTTCTGATTTTAAGATATTTTAGAAACTTGATACATTAAGTGCAATTCTAATTTAACTATTATATTATATAACGTTGTCAATCCTTTAACGCTGCCTTGATTTTTCGTAATAAAACCGCTGCTAACTTTTGTTTAGATTCTACCGTCCAGCCAGCAACGTGGGGAGATAAGATCACTTGTGGATATTCATAAAGTCGCTCATACATTTTATGCTCCTCCTCAGTGAATGTTTGGGTTTTTTCATTTTCAAACACATCCAAACAAGCGCCGTTCACCTTTCCTTTTTCCAATCCGATCAATAATGCTTCCGTATCTATACAGGTTCCTCGTGATGTATTGATTAATAAGAATGGCCGAGCTACTGCCTCTATAAATTCCGTATTTACAAAATGCTTGGTCTCTGGAGTCAACGGTAAATGTAAACTGATTATGTCAGCATCCTGAATTATATTTTCTAGCCCCGTTTCCTCCACATACGTCAGATGGGCGGCATAATTTTTTTTATATTTATCATATGCTAATATTTTCACCCCCATTCCACTTAATTTACTGGCGAAGTTACTTCCGGTATGACCAAAGCCAATAATACCTACCGTTTTGTTCATAATCTCAAATCCTCGGTTGGCTTCCCTACGCCAGATCTTTTGTTTTACTTCTTGATCACTCCGAACAAGGTTATTTGCATGCGCTAACAACATTCCCAGCGCATGTTCGCCAACCGCGTTACAGTTTCCTTCTGGTGCACTGTGAACTACGACTCCTTTTTCAGCAGCATATATTTGATCTACAATTTCCATCCCTGATCCTAATCGAGCCACAAATTCTAATAGTGGTGCTGCGTCAAACATGGCGCGATCCATTAATATTTTACTATTAATAATAATTCCACTGTACGGCGCGATTCGCTCTCGAACTTCAGATAATGATATTTTAGGATGATAATCACATTCAAACCCCATAGCTTCTAAACCTTCCTGCAATAATGGATGTACCCCATCCGTAATCAAAACCTTCTTCATTTTTTGATGCTTTTTTATAGAAAACCTTTATGAAACTGTGAAGCTGTGAAGCTGTTTAAGAATAATGTGTGGCAAATTTATAGCGTGTAGAATATTCTTTTGCTAGTTGGCTGGTTCGCTATTAGCTAGTTAGCCTTCTTCCAACGTACTTTACGAATGAGGGAAGCTAACTAGCCAACCAGCAAACAGGCTAACTGGCAAAACTGATAATACACGGCACTCAGAATTAAAAATTACCAAACCATTGCAAACAAAAGGGATTCTATTGTACTAATAAAGTAATTGTGCACAAAAATACGATCTAGTTTTATGATTTAATGACTTATCTCTAGTATCTTTGCCCGAATTATCTTCAAGTCATATAAATTTCTCCATAATGCCTAAAAATACTTCCATCAATTCCGTCCTGATCATCGGGAGCGGCCCTATTATTATTGGACAAGCTTGTGAATTTGATTACTCTGGTTCTCAAGCTGCTCGATCACTTCGTGAAGAAGGAATTGAAGTCAGTCTGATTAATTCTAACCCTGCTACGATCATGACCGACCCGGTGATGGCAGACCATATTTATCTATTGCCGCTAACCGTTGAAAGTATTATCAAAATACTAGAGGAACATCAGATTGATGCGGTACTTCCAACGATGGGGGGACAAACAGCACTCAACCTAGCCATCGAAGCTGGTAAGCAAGGGGTTTGGAAAAAATATAACGTCAAGATGATCGGGGTAGACCTCGATGCAATCGAATTGGCTGAAAACAGAGAAGCCTTCAAAAATCATTGTACCAGTCTAAATCTTGGATCTGCTCCTTCTATGATCGCCAACTCCTTTTTGGAAGGTAAAGAGGCTGCTCAAGAAATTGGTTTCCCACTGGTAATAAGACCTTCTTATACGCTGGGTGGTACAGGTGGAGGTTTTGTCATGACACCAGAAGAATTCGACGAAGCACTGAGAAGAGGATTAAATGCTTCACCAACGCATGAAGTATTGATCGACAAAGCAGTCTTGGGATGGAAAGAATTTGAATTAGAACTACTCAGAGACAATAACGACAATGTAGTAATTATTTGTACGGTAGAGAATCTAGATCCGATGGGAATCCATACAGGTGATAGTATTACCGTGGCACCTGCCATGACACTTTCAGACACGGCTTACCAAGAGATGAGATCTCAGGCGATTACTTTAATGCGGTCCATGGGGAATTTTGCTGGAGGATGTAATGTCCAATTTGCACAAAACCCAGAAACAGAAGAATTAATTGTTATTGAGATCAATCCTCGGGTATCACGTTCTTCTGCTTTGGCAAGTAAGGCTACCGGTTATCCGATTGCAAAGATTGCTGCCAAATTAGCGATTGGTTATAATTTGGATGAATTAAAAAATCAGATTACCACCACCACTTCTGCTATGTTCGAGCCTACGCTCGACTATGTCATTGTAAAAATGCCACGTTGGAATTTTGCTAAATTCCACGGTGCCGATCATACGCTTGGCTTACAGATGAAATCCGTAGGAGAAGTGATGGCTATTGGACGTAACTTCTTAGAAGCATTACAAAAGGCTTGTCAATCACAGGAAAATAATCGTAACGGACTTGGAGCGGATAAAAAAGAATGGATCAGAACTTCTGATATTTTAAAACGTTTAGAAAAAGCTAGTGACGATAGAATCTACCGATTAAAAGACGCACTCCGACTGGGTGTTCCGGTTAAAACCGTTCAGAAATTAACCCGAATCGACCCTTGGTTTATTAAACAAATCAAGCGTCTGGTGGTAATGGAAGAGCAACTAATTCGTTATAATGTAGCAGAAGATATTCCAAAAGAATTTTTCCGAGAACTAAAAGAAGTAGGGTATTCTGATGCTCAGATTGCTTGGGTCTTAAGAATCAAAGAAATTGAAGTTACCCGCCAACGAAAGAAATTGGGAATTATGAGAAGCTACAAAATCGTCGATACTTGTGCGGCAGAATTTGAAGCACAAACTCCGTATTTCTATTCTACCTTCGATGGAGAAAACGAAAGTGTCCCAAGTGATAAGAAAAAAATTATTGTATTGGGTTCTGGCCCAAATCGAATCGGTCAAGGAATCGAATTCGATTACTGTTGCGTTCACGGATTGATGGCCATCCGAGAGGCTGGCTACGAATCAATTATGATCAACTGTAATCCAGAAACGGTTTCTACTGATTTTGATATTGCAGATAAACTTTATTTCGAACCAGTATTCTGGGAGCATATTCAAGAAATTATTGAGTTAGAAAAACCAGAAGGAGTCATCGTACAACTCGGAGGACAGACGGCGCTAAAACTTGCTGAACTATTTCATAAAAATAATATTAAAATTTTCGGAACGGATTATAAATCTATGGACCTTGCAGAAGATCGAGGAGCTTTTTCTGATTTATTAAAAGAACTGAATATTCCGTATCCAAAATATGGTGCTGCAAAAGATACTGATGAAGCACTCGACATTGCTCGTCGAGTAACCTATCCAGTACTGGTTCGCCCTAGTTATGTATTGGGTGGTCAACGGATGCGAATCGTCATCAATGATGATGAATTAGAACACCATGTATTGAGTATCTTTAAACATCTTCCTGATAATAAAGTCTTGATTGACCAATTTTTAGAAAGAGCAAAAGAAGCTGAAATCGATGCCATCTGCGATGGAGATGAGGTACACATCATGGGTATTATGGAACATATCGAACCTGCAGGTATTCACTCCGGCGATAGTTCGGCAATGTTGCCTACTTATAGTCTTTCTGATGAGGTCTTGGAAAAAATGAAACAATATACCAAGCAGTTGGCTATTGCTTTAAAGATCAGAGGTTTAATCAATATTCAATTTGCAATCAAAGGAGAAACGGTTTATGTAATTGAAGCCAATCCACGAGCATCTCGTACGACTCCTTTTATTGCCAAAGCTTATCAAGTACCTTATCTCAACATTGCGACACAAGTAATGATTGGGTCTGCAAAGTTGAAAGATTTTGAGATTATTAAAAAACTAAAAGGATACGCCATCAAAGTTCCAGTATTCTCTTTTAATAAATTTCCTAACGTAGATAAAAATCTAGGACCGGAAATGAAATCTACGGGCGAAGCTATCCGGTTTATTGATGACTTAGAAGATCCGTTTTTTAGAAAGCTCGATCAGGAGCGATCCATGTTCTTAACGCGCTAGTAAGACGATTAACGAAGTTGTTGAGAGATACAGGTTGAATATTTCTTCAACATTAGACAGATAGACGATAAATCATACAACTTCATTTTCTAATCAAAATCAAGAAAATTATGAAAACAAAAAATCAAATTGTTAAAGACTGGCTCCCACGTTATACAGGAACAGAGTTAAAAGATTTTGGGAAGTATATTATCCTAGTTAATTTTAGTCACTATGTAAAATTATTTGCGAAGTGGAATAAAGTACCTATCAATGGAGAAGATCGCTCGATGATCAGTGCCACTTCAGGAAATATTACCATTATCAATTTTGGAATGGGTAGTCCTAATGCCGGAACCATCATTGACCTGCTCACGGCTATCAAACCGAAGGGTTGTATTTTTTTAGGAAAATGTGGTGGTTTAAAAACCAAGAAAAATAAAATTGGTGACTTGATTTTACCGATTGCAGCCATTAGAGGAGAAGGAACATCCAATGATTATTTACCGGCTGAAGTACCAGCACTGCCTGCTTTCGCCATGCAGAAAGTAATTTCTGCGAGTATCCGAGATAAAGATCGTGACTACTGGACAGGAACCGTTTATACAACCAATAAAAGGGTTTGGGAACATCGTAAGGATTTTAAAAAATATCTAAAATCACTCCGTCCTATCGCCATTGATATGGAAACAGCTACTTTGTTTATTGCTGCTTTTAAAAATTATATTCCGCTTGGGGCACTCTTATTAGTTTCCGATATGCCAATGGTTCCAGAGGGAGTAAAGACAGAAAAGAGTGATAAAGAAGTAACCAAAGATTTTGCGGAAACGCATCTTAAAATTGGGATCAATTCACTGAAAAAATTAAGTAACCACGATCAAACGGTAAAACATCTTAAGTTTTAAAAAGTAATCAAAACGGCCATCTAGTTTTCACTACTAGATGGCCGTTCTTATTGAGGTTGTTCAAGAATAACTCACTTGGCTGCAAAGTGAGCTATTTTTCTCACCTTATAAAGTACATAGAAACTTCGCGTCAGCCAGAATCAAATTTTACCCTAATGCTCTCAAACGTTTGCGTATGGCAGAAACAGTACTTGACTTAAAACTCAATTCTTCTTCTTGAATACTGCCCTTAACCTTCGTCGTTTTTCCAGCAAAGTAGTAGGTGTCATCTTTAATACCAATTCCTATAATATTGATCTCTTCATCGACGGGGAGTCCATTAATAACAAACTGATCTTTCTCACGAACCACAGGCATGCAAGTTCCGTAGTTTTCTAATATTACCATCACAAAAATATCCGCTTCTGTTTTTTCAGTGATTCTCAGCGTCGTCATAGAGCGATTGGCTTTACCCTCTGGCAAAGGCCTTGCACAATTGATCCATCCTAAACGAGAAGTGCTAATTTCGGAAGGTGGTTGACTCGTAGAAACAGTCACTTTTCTTTCTTTGGAAAAGAATCCAAATCCTGAGTTTGGCTTTTCCACGACCTCCGAACTATAGACAAATTTACTGTACTTATCTTTAATCCAAGGACGCCCCTTTTGATCAGGATGAACACCACGATAAATCTGTCGCTCTTCCCATTGATCTCTAAGATTGGTAGGGAGCTCGATTTTTATAGCATAATTAGTTTGAATATCTACATACTCGTCATCGCAGGTCGCATTGACGTAGACCGCATAAACACTATCTAATAATTCTGTGCCACTCTCTGTTGTCAAGTTGTCCAGAATAATATCGCGCTTATTGGTAATTTCTTTTAACTCTACTTCTACCTTTCCTGTAATAGGAATACCATTCATAAAAGTTAGGGCATCTGCCTCTAAGGTAATTATAGTTCCTCGTTTCCCCCGTAAAACATTGCGTTCAAAGGGATAAATCTTAAAACGTTGGGTTGGTACAGCAAATTCTTCTGGTAAAATAGCAGTCATTATAGTATAGTGTTCAATACAACTTCCTTACTTGATTATTTTTACTCAAAGTATTTTTTGAGTGAATCAGGCAATTTTTGAAGTATTATTTTTACTCGTTTCTCTTCTTTGTGTTAATTGTAATTCCACCTGAGCTGCTCGAAAGCCCAGCTCTTGAAATAATTCAGCATCTGGATTTTGAAGTGGCAAATGCAACGAAACATTTCCTTTCAGTCTACTGATGGTATTGGCCAATAATTTTCGACCAATCCCCACATTTCGATGCGCTTTATGCGTAGCAAAATAACTAATGATATGGCCTGGACCAAAACGTTCCATTCCTGTATGGTTTACAACCACTACGGCAATGAGTTCATCTTCATCGCTCATGGTCATGATAAAACCACCAAAAGAAGGAATATCTTTAACTGCAGCCTCCAATGCTGCAGAGATCTTTATTTGTTGTAAATTTCCAACTTCCTGATTCTTAACTAAAAAACGGGAAATTGCATTTTTCTCAAAAGGAGTGATCTTTGTAAAAGGATCATAAATAGTTTGCTTTACCATACTACTGTTTTTAGTCTGTTTGTTAAAATTAGCGGTGTGCAGTCACTAATTCCAGCGTCGTAAACGTGGAAACCGAACAAGAAA
>CALGJS010000022.1 GCA_937927835.1 uncultured Saprospiraceae bacterium
TAGATCAGAATCGTTTACTACGTGATGAAGTAAGATTTGCCATTAAAACAATTCCTCCTCCTAGTAAAAAACTTCCCGTCGCGATGTACAAAATAAGCATAGTCTTGTGTTTTGTAGGTTTGTAAATAGTCAATTAAAAAAATATGCACTAGGGAGAAAATAACACATTATAAATACCTTAAATACAATTAATAGTCGTTATATTTAGGACGCAAGTAGCCTTGATTAAGTAACATAATTCGCTACTTAATTCAGGTTTAAATTCAAATGGTATTTATTCAGGATGCAGTGTGATGGGAGTAACTAACTTAGACAAACCAATAGAATGGTTTGACTAAAGAGCGTATTCTCAACTTATTAGTCTCACTTTTTTTCTTAATATGTACGATGGGATGCTGCAAGTTATCATTATTTTTCAATTCCACAAAAAAAAATAAAAAAAATCTGGAAGTATCTTTACTTACTTTCAGATTTTTTAAGAAGCCTTTAATTAAGTGTGTCTCTTGCCAACCCAGCCTATGATCCTAAAGGATGGCCAGCGCTCAGACACACTTAAAGGAACATTCCCATTTATTAAGAAGTGCTAAGTCTAAACGATTAATTACTGTTAAGGCCTATGGTAATTTTTAACAATTTCTTTATCGTAGAATTACAAATCGATGGGATTCTATACTCGTTTCAGTTTTTATTGACAAAAAGTAGATTCCATTTTGGAGATTATCTACCGAAACCAAAATGGTCTCTGAATCGTCTAGCATCTTTTCTTTTACTAATTGACCAGCAGCATTATGGATCTGCATTTTTCTAAAATCACTTTCAGAAGCAGGTAAGTCAAAATAAAATTGATCCGCACGAACTGGATTTGGTCGAATAACCAATGCTCCCCTATCCTTAAAGTCTAATGCGATAATATCTCCAATAAAACTTACCGTTCCATCAAAATCAGTTTGCTTTAGACGATAATAATTCGTTCCTATCAAAGGATGCTTATCTGTGTAAACATATTCATTTTCAGAAATCGAGGTGCCTTGACCATTAATTGTAGCCAACGACTCAAAAGTCCGGCCGTCATCAGAGCGTTCCAAAGTAAAATAATCATTGTCTAATTCACTCTCTGTCGTCCAAATCAATTGAGCGGTTGTTTCTTTTTTATAACCTTTAAATTCGGTTAAAGAAACGGGAAGACTTATATCGAAATTCCCAGCTAGCATCACATTGTCTATCGCAATCATCCCAGCCCAGTTACCGTTTTCACCATCAGAATAATTAAACCGAACTTGAAAGTCTGCATTACTGTAGGCTGAAACATCTAAGCTTTGACTATTCACACATCCAGTTTTCCAAATACTAAAAAAGCCACAAGAATTCGTCTCTTCTCTAAACACTTCTTGCCAATCCGTTCCATCAAAAACATCTACTGAAAAATAACTTTCTGTTTCTACTGGTTTGTTATTAAAAATCACAAATGGGTCCGTTGGATCATCTACTCGATCAAACATATAATCAAAATCCAACGTCAGATTGGCAAAAGTACTCAGGTTCATATTTGGAGTCATAATAGAAGTTGCTCCAGTAAATACATTTTGACTAATTACGTCATCATCAAAATAGATCATATTCGTACTATCAATTGTTGCTCCAAGGGTTGCGGTAGTACTATCAAAATCTGTTTTATAGCTACTGATGAATCTTCCTCGACCTCCCCAACTCCATTCGTATGGGAACGATAGATTCTCAGTGGTCGTCGTCACTTCCCAACCTTGAGGTAGCCCGGTATTAAAGTTTTCTAAAATTTCCAAACTACAATCTCCTTTTGGTGCCGTGTATCGGTAGGTAGAAGCACAGTTTTCTCCTTCACCTGTGGCGGGAAATATAGTTAAGTCAACTGGATTTCCATCGGCAATTAATCCTGAAAGCACCATCTGTCTTGGACTATTTCCATAAGGATAAACAATCGTAGCAGTATCTGAATTCACCGCCACTCGATAACCCTCTCCATTGCCTCCTCCGTGCGTCAATCGCACCAATAAATCATACGTACTGGTAAAATCAAAACAATCGATTACTCGTACTTCTAAAACTTCAAGATCCGTCGTTTGATCCGTCTCAAATAATAAATTTGCATACGCGCTAGACGAGCCATTACTACATTGAGATTGGACAAGTACCTGATAAACACCACAACGCTCAAGCACAACTCCAAAATCTACATTAGGTGTCGTGGTTATTATGGTATCTAAATAAATATTATTGACCACATCTCTTAAAATCGATCGATATTCACCAGCGGTGTTGGCAGACCAATTTAGGATTATGGTAGAATCTGTTTGTTCTGTGATGACCAATCCACTAATGGATGGACAGTTATTTGGAAAACAATCGTCAATACATTCTAGTCCTGGTAAATACAGCGCTAATCCTGTGACATTGTCAATATCGCAGTCTAAAGTTCCATCCGACCAAGCGGTTGCTCCTTGATTGACAGGATCCATTATATAAGGGATTCGTCCATTGAGATCACAGCCATCGTTTATTTCATAATTGTGTTTTAGACTAAAATTATGACCTATTTCATGAGAAGCTAAGGAACGTAATAAGGCGGTAGTATTCGTATTTTTTTCTAGAAGGTGATAAGGCGAACTGGTACAAATCGAACTCAAAGTAGCCAATCCGATTACGCCACAATCTTCTTCCGTACAAAGGTCTCGAGTGGTCCAAAGCTGACCAAGATCATGTGTTCCATTAAAACCATCTGCTACTGCCCAGTTTCTAAAATCTGTCAATAATTCTCCTGCTTGGTCTGAATCCGTCCAAGGATCACAATCTTCACAAGTAGAGATTAGGTGTTCAGTCAAACTAAAATAAACATCATCCTCAAAACCACTTTCATTCCAATCACTATTGACCAATGATAAAATTTGTAAAGCTTGTAAATGGGTTTCCATAATTCCCCCCAAATCTTCTACCATCGAATAATCTGAAGCTATCGCAATTTCTGCTCGAAAACAAGCGAAGGTTTCTGTAGATGGTAAATTGGTATTTCCGCGTGGCAGATCATGTGCTTGAGTCGAAGCACATCGTCCAGGAGTGTCGTTAATTATTTTGCTAGTTTCATAAAGCACAAAAAGTCCATCCTTTAAATTAGGATCAAATCGGTTGGTAGATTCAAGAAAATATTGTTGATCACCTACTCGGATCCAAAGACTTAGATAGTTTTCAAAAATAGTAAGACAGACTTTACCACCACCATCGACCGTCCCTTGAAAAGTTGGCGTTGGAATATTAGGAAGCGTCCGTAATCCGGAAGTAGTCAACGTGTTTAATTGAAAAGCTGGACTTCTTAATTCATTAGGAGATAATCTTACTGACCATTGATGTTGATCACTGAGTAATAAGTTTATCTGGCCATCGGAAGACGGCGCCCGTAGATAAGTTTCAAGATCAGCAACGGATAATTGGTAAAGTTGATAATCGCTAAAGAATTGATTTAATTCAGTCCGGTCAGGTTGATCAATGGAAAAGCCAAGATAATTGAGTTGAGAATAGAGTTGGGAGGAGATGACAGACAGGCATAATACCGCCATCAGCAGGGTTAAGTTTTTCATTTGGAGTATGTTTATTATTTGTAAATCACGTGTCAATTCCTTCGTCGAAAAAAATGCACGAACACAAGATAGGACAAATTCTCTTTTTAAAAGAATATTTTATTCGTTTTTTGCTGTTGGCTTCTTGCTATTGGCTTCTTGCTATCATCTATCGCAGCCATATAAAGAAAGATAGCCAGGAATTTCAATAATTTATTAAGGGAATAAAAGCCAAACTGTTAGTTTACAGCTCCTGCGACCAAAAGTCGCACGAGGTGTAAACGAACGCTATTATTTTTGTTTGATTTTGAAGTTGAATTTGTTCTTGCTCTTGAAGCAAATATTTCAACTGTGAAAATAATAACCAAAAAACGGATTACCTACCAGATGGTAAGTAACCCGTTTTTAATAATCTTATTAACTAAGAAGTTACCTAAGATTTATTGTTTTACAAACATTGTTGTCCAAGCACGATCTTCAACAATAAAGCTCACTTGATAAACGCCATTTGTATAGTTTGAAACATCAATACTTTGATTAGTAGCACCATTAAAAGTATTGATCAACTGACCTAGATTATTATGAATCAAAATCTGATCAATGTTTAAATCAGACTTTATAAATAATTGGTCCGTTACTGGGTTAGGCATGATTTGAATATCATTTGCTAGTGTAGGATCATTGGTGTTCACTAGATCAATAATATCCGCAGCATACCGTGGTAAGAATTGGTAACCAGCATCGAAAGGTGGATTACCAGAAGGATTAAATTGCCCACCAAGACCAATCGCATCAAAATTAGTTGGCAAAGTAGTTCCATACAATTCCATATCTGCATCAATACGCATGGTATATTCATTCGTACCATCTGTCACCGTATAATTATCTCCAGCGCCTCCGGTAGCAACACTAACGATGGTTAAGTTATTAATTCGAATTAACTTAGACTCTTCAGACTCTCCTAAGTCCGTCGTAAATTCTGGAGCAAACAATGGATTACCACTTGACAATAAAAATACAGAATCTGCATTTATTTGTTGCAATCCTCTAAATTGTCCAATTCTTCCGATTACTGATACTTCGTCTCCTTCCGTTACCGTATAGCCAAAGTTTGTATCACCACTAAAGACAGCGATTCCGTCGTCGTTGTCATTCTTATCAATGATGGTAAATAATAATCCATCAGGGAATAAGTTTATACCATATACCACTCCTCTCAATTCACAAGTCACCAATGTAGAATCTACAATTCCTTGATCGTCTGTAGTAGTTACATCTTGAATTTCTAACAATGGGTAAAAATCAGGATCAATTCCATCATTATCTACAATCGTAATTACCATATTACCAGTAGAACCGATTACTGCTCCGTTAGCATCAGAAAGAGTAAGCACAATTGTTTCAGAACCTTCAACATCTAAATCATCAAGCAAAGTCAGACTAAATATTCCGTCACTTACACCACCAAGTCCATCACTACCAAAAGTAACTAAGCTATTGTTTAAAACATAATCCGTTCCGTCCGTTGCTGAGCCACCTACAATATTCAACATTACTGTAGCAGTATCCATAGCTCCTATATTTGCCATAGATAAACGGAAAGAAGGAGTTCCTGCACCTTCACTTACATCATCTAAAGCATTTTCAAAAAAGATATAAGGCGTGCTGGAACAAGCATCATTGGCTGCACCAGGTGTTGCGTAAATTAAGTTTCCACTACCACCAGACACTACGTTTGTATTTGAGGTAGAAAACCCCCAAGATTCTGGCTCACCATTATCAGCTTCTAAATCACAAAGACTTAGAGAAGGACCTTCTCCATCTGCAATTTCAGGCCAACCACCAGCGTCATTATAAATCACCATATCCACTAATTCTCCATCAGCATCTAATAGTGTGATATCTTCTCCAGCATCACTCAAACCACCACTAGTCCAAGAGATCGCACTGGTACCAAACGTGGCATTAAAAGCAGAAGCATTTTCTACTAGTAACATATATTCTCCTGGTTGAATCATCATCGCAGGGAAGGTAAAATCAACCCCCATAGAAAAGTTATACCCTTCTAGGTTGACCGCAGCATCGCCAATATTGGTTATTTCAATAAAATCAAATTCGTTACCTGCACCAGGAATATTGTACATGATTTCAGAAATCACGATATCATTCGCAGGAACTGGAATTACGGTAACGGTTCCAACCATTCCTAATCCAGCGTGAGGATCACATTGGTAGTTGTATAAACCAACTTCTGTAAACGTATGACTAAAAGTCCAAGCATCAGTAGAAGCTCCACCGTTACCAAAACCTTCTGGATTACCAGGGTAAGCAGCTAGTGTACCATTTACATTATGGAAACCTCCAGTATTGATCCACTCTACCGTTTCGCCAACAAAAATTGTAATATCAGAAGGAGTAAAAATATTACTAGATACTTCTACTGTCGCATCTGCTGGTGGGCAGGTAGCGGTATTAGCAGCACCTGGTGTTCCAAGTACTTCTACCCCTTCAAAGATGGCTCCTGTAGGATTGGTTGCATCAAACCAGTTAACTGCATTATTATTGTCTTTACTTGGGCTACATAGTTCCAAAGAAGAACCGTTTCCGTCTGCTTGTGAAGGCCAAGGAATACCATCGTCAAAGTCTACCATATCTATCTCCGTACCACCTAGGTCAGCTAAAGTGATGGTTTCTCCACCGTTACTCAGTCCACCAGAAGTCCATTCAATAGCGGTAACACCATACGCGTCCATCATTGCTTGAGCATCTCCAGCAACTACTAAGTAAGCATTCGCTCCAATAGAGGTACCTGACTCAAAAACGTGGGTAATACCTTGGGTAAAACTCCATCCCGTAAGATCTACTGAGCTACCGCTATTATTAAATAATTCGATGTACTCCGTAGAATCCTGACCTGCGTCTGGGGAGTTGTACATAATTTCATTGATGACAATCTGAGCCTGGGTAAGACCAAGGGTAAAAGCCAGCAAAAAGAGGGTTGTAAACAGTCTTTTCATGTTAATTTTTTTTAGTCTATTGAATATTTAAGGTGTTCAATAAACGGATGATCAAAGGTAAAAATTTAATGTTTGAGGTTGAAGAAAACGATATGTTTTCAAAGTGTACTTAGTGAAGCTGTTTAAGAACGAAGCAGAATGATTGCAAATATTATTAATCAGCCATACTGCGAAAATAATACAATTAGTTCATATACGTGGATAAATTAAATGATAACTTCTGACAGGAACTTCTTTTCTCAATTTTAGCGATGCCTTCATTCTCTTCTATTTTTAGTGTAGTGCTTTTTTGAAAAACGTCTAAACCTTAACTTTTAAATAATGAAGTTGTTTAATAATACGAATCAGGGTTTAAAATTAAATCTACTGAGTAAAGGAGGAGTATTTTATAGATCTTCTTGCTTCTTGCAAATAGCAATTAATACCTATAGGTAGGTTTTGTGACAGGGCATTTAAATTTCGAGTTCATTCTTAAAAATAAAAGATATTTTTTATAAAAATTCGTCCTTAAATTATAAGGCTAAATCCAAAAAATTCCAAAAAAAAGAAGGGCAAGTCTAAGCGATTACCAAAGAAAAATTCGAATAAAAAAATTATTATTTTTTTAAAAAAATCTAACGCTAAATTAACATCGGCTTTGAGTTCTAATCGCTATCTTTGCGAAAATCCCATATCACAAAGTCTTTTTCTAAACTAATTTAGTTCACTTTTTTTAACCAAACCTTTAACTATGATTAAGCTTTTTACCAAATGCTTGTTTAGTTGTTTACTCTTGTTATTAGTGAGTAGCAACGTTTTTGGACAAGGTTCCACTACCGGGAACATTAACGGAAAAATTATTGACGTTAATAAAGAAGAGATCATCGGCGCCAACGTCGTTGCAACGCACGTTCCAACCGGAACTCGTTACGGAACGGTAACGGGAGTAGATGGAAGTTACTTTATCCCTAATATGCGGGTAGGTGGTCCTTACACAGTCACGGTTACCTATATTGGGTACCAAGAGCAAAGCCAAGAAAATGTTTACCTCAAATTGGGACAAACAAATCGGCGAAATTTTACCATTTCTGAATCTAGTACTACTCTAGAAGCGGTAACTGTAACTGGTTCTAAAATCAGTGCTACCGATAAAACGGGAACAGAAACGACGATCTCTGAAGACATGATTGCTACTTTACCGACCTTAAGTCGAGCCATTGGTGATTTTGCGCGTTTAACGCCACAAGCTACTGTAAGAGAAGGTAATGACGGATTTTCTATCTCTTTAGGAGGTGTGAATAATCGATACAATGCAATTTATATTGATGGTGCTGTCAACAACGATGTATTCGGTCTTGCTGGATCAGGTACCAACGGTGGACAAACAGGTGTTTCTCCATTATCTATTGATGCGATCGAAGAATTTCAGATTTCACTAGCCCCTTTTGATGTAACCAAAGGTGGTTTTGCAGGTGGAGCAATCAATGCGATTACGCGTTCTGGAACCAACGAATTTAAAGGAAGTGCTTACTACTTATTTCGCAATCAAAGTTTAGCGGGTAAAACTCCAGTAGATGATGATGAGTTTACTCGAAGAAAGCTAAATGATTTCACTGGTGAAACTTACGGTTTCCGTTTAGGTGGTCCAATCATTAAGAATAAATTATTTTTCTTCGTAAATGCTGAAATTCAGAGAGATCAAACTCCACAGCCTTTTGATTTTGCGACTTACCAAGGAACTGCTAACCGTGATTCTTTAAATAGACTAGAAGCTAAACTATCTGGTTACGGTTATGATCCTGGTACTTTTGAAGACAATGAGTCTTTCTTAAATAGTGAAAAAATTACCGTAAAGTTTGATTACAATCTTAGCGATGTACACAAGTTGAGCTTAAAGCACTCTTACATCAATGCGGAGAACTTAGAAGGTGTTCAATCTGGTACTCGTCGTATCAATTACCTAAATTCTTCTGAGTTTTTCAACTCTACCACTAATACAACTTCTCTAGAAGTAAACTCTATATTTTCAAACAAACTATCTAACAGTTTGATCTTAGGGTATACTAAAGTAGTAGATGATCGTGATCCTTTTGGGTCCCCGTTTCCTTACGTATCTATCAATGATGGTGCAGGTGATATCGTTTTTGGTTCTGAGCGTTTCTCGACTGCCAACTTACTAAACCAAAGCACCTTTACCATCACTAACAACTTGTCATTGTACCGTGGCAAACACAATATTACTATTGGAACGCACAATGAATTTTATAAAATGGAAAACCTGTTCTTAGCATATAATTTCGGGGAGTACCAATTCAATAGTTTAGATGACTTCTTAAATGATCGAGCAGCAAGTTTTTTCCAACGAGTTTATTCTTTAAGAGATAATGTAAGTGGAGACGAATCTGCTGCTATTTCTAGCTTCGGTGGTGCTCAGCTTGGTGCTTACGTACAGGATGAAATTCAAGTAGATGATCGATTGAGAATTACCTTAGGATTGAGAGCAGACGTTCCAATTTTTGGTGACACACCAGAAAACCGTGCTTTTGCTGCAGAGACTGTTCCATTAATTGAA
>CALGJS010000023.1 GCA_937927835.1 uncultured Saprospiraceae bacterium
TTTAGCTAGTTCCTTAACCAAAAAAATAGCACCACGTGCCAATATCAACTTATTTTAACTATGCATTTTATTTCTTTTACGATCACTCGTAGACAGGAACCTTGTATAGTTTTATATAAAAAATTAAAGAGTTCCTTGTGAACTCTTTTTTTTTTTTGCCCTAAATCAAAAAAATAAGATTTTTAATTGAAGAGAATATGATTATTAATACCGCTGCCAGAATTAAAACGGTCGAAGAATATTATTTTTCGCGGAAGCTGAAAGAACTGGATCAGCTAAGAAAAAAGGGGCATGAGATTATCAATCTAGGAATTGGAAGTCCTGATTTACCGCCTGCTCCCGAAGTAGTAACTGCTTTGGAAACGCACAGCAAATCTTTAGGTAGTCATGGTTACCAATCTTATCGAGGCATTCCTGAATTAAGAGTAGCTTATGCAAATTGGTATAAAAAATATTTTGCTGTAACACTCGATGAGGAAAAAGAAATATTGCCATTGATCGGATCCAAAGAAGGAATTATGCATTTATCAATGACCTTCTTGGAAGCGGGTGATGAAGTATTGATTCCAAATCCAGGATATCCAGCTTACGCAGCAACGGCTCGTTTAGCGGGAGCATCCGTTCGGTATTATAAATTGACAGAAGAACAAAATTGGCTGCCCGATTTAAACGCACTTGCTCAGACCGATTTGACGAAAGTCAAAATCATGTGGATCAACTATCCGCATATGCCAACAGGCACCGCAGCGACAACTGATCTTTTCCAAGCATTGGTCAATTTTGCAAAAATACATAAGATCCTCTTGGTCAATGACAATCCTTATAGTTTTATTTTGAATGATCAACCAAAAAGTATTTTATCTGTCTCTGGTGCCAAAGAGATAGCATTGGAATTGAACTCTCTTAGTAAGTCGCATAACATGGCTGGTTGGCGAATGGGAATGTTGGCCGGTGATCCTGCTTACTTACAAGAAGTGATGAAATTTAAAAGTAACATGGACTCTGGAATGTTTCGCCCTGCTATGTTGGCTGCAGTAGAAGCACTAGAAAATCCATCTAGTTGGTACGAAAATTTAAATAAGGTTTATCGTAAGCGAAGAGAAATTGTATTTAAAATTATGGATGCCTTAGACTGTAATTATAATCGAACTAGAGTAGGAATGTTTGTTTGGGCTAGGATTAAGAACACGCAAATGAATGGTTATGAATTGGTTGATAAGCTATTAGAAGAGACCGGTGTCTTTGTCACGCCCGGTGGAATTTTTGGCAGTCAGGGTGATTCCTATATTCGAATTTCACTTTGTGCAAACGAAGCGCTACTGACCAAAGCGTATGAATTAATTATAAAAAGTAGGAATTTAAAAGAGGTATAGCATCTGAAGCAAGAAACATTATGGTTATTTTTTGCTATTTGCTATTTGCCCTCTTCTAACTCATGTATATCCGCATATTTTTTACGAATACCTTGAGGTCGCCAGAAGCCAGAAAAATATTTAAAAATAAATTCTAGTAAAGAAAAAAAATGGTAGTAACAGTTGTTGGTTTGGGACTTATTGGTGGATCGCTAGCGATTAGTTTAAAAGAAAATGGATTTGCAAAGACCATTATCGGCGTAGATCATAATCCAGAAAATATAGACAAAGCCTTCCGTCGTCGGTTACTGGATAAAACGATGGATTTAGAAGCAGGAATTTGTAACGCAGATTTAGTGATCGTTGCTATTCCAGTAGATAATATGGTGAGTTTATTACCAAAAATCCTTGACCACGTAACCGATCAAGTAGTAATAGATGTTGGATCGACCAAAGAAAAAATTCTTGATGCGGTAGCTGACCATCCTCAACGAAATCGTTTTGTCGGAACGCACCCCATGGCAGGTACAGAACATTCAGGACCAGAAGCAGCCATTCCAAATCTCTTTGATGGAAAAGCTTGTGTCTTATCTGAAGTAGAGAAAAGTGATCCAGCCGCGGTAGCATTGGTTGAAAAAATGTATCGCACGATGGACATGAAACTGGTCAATATGCATCCGAAAGATCACGATGTCCATGCAGCCTATGTTTCTCATATTTCTCATTTATCTGCTTTTGCCTTAGCCTTGACGGTATTAGAAAAAGAAAAAAATGAAGCTAGAATTTTTGAACTAGCTGGTGGTGGATTTTCGTCGACCGTTCGATTGGCGAAGAGTACACCAAATATGTGGGTACCAATTTTTGCGCAGAACCAAGAAAACCTTTTAGATGTTTTAGATGAGCATATTAATACACTTGCTCAATTTAGAACCTGTTTAATAAAAAAAGATTTTACACAAATTTACGAACTGATTGAAAAAGCAAACTCAATCCGAAAAATTTTGAAATAATGGAAATGAATTTTCAACCCCTATTGCCGAAGCCGATCAAGCGTCCCGTAGTCATTGCCGGACCCTGTAGTGCAGAAACAGAAGAACAAGTGATGGAAACCGCTCGTCAATTAAAAGAAGCTGGACAAATTGTTGATTTTTATCGTGCGGGAATCTGGAAGCCAAGGACTCGACCAAATTCATTTGAAGGAGTAGGAAAAGAAGGATTGAAATGGTTGAAAAAGGTGAAGTCTGAATTCGGTTTTAAAACTTGTACTGAAGTGGCCAACACCGCTCACGTTTTTCATGCCTTGAAAAATGATGTAGACTTGCTTTGGTTGGGAGCACGAACGACGGTAAACCCATTTTCCGTTCAAGAAATCGCAGATGCTTTAGAAGGGGTGGACAAACCTATTTTAATTAAAAACCCAATTAATCCAGACTTAGGATTATGGATCGGAGCGATTGAAAGAATTTATAAAGCTGGCTTAACTCGGATCGGTGTAATTCACCGTGGATTCTCTTCTCATGGAGAAACCAAGTTTCGGAACGTACCACGTTGGCAAATTGCTATCGAACTCAAACGCCGTTTTCCAGATCTAATGATGATTTGTGATAATAGCCATATCTGTGGTCGTCGAGATATCTTAGGAGAGATTGCTCAACAGGCAATGGATTTGAACTACGCCGGAATTATGACAGAAACACACTGCACACCGGATGAAGCTTGGAGTGATGCTGCTCAACAAATTACACCAGCCGTTTTTAAAGAATTGGTAGATAATCTGGTGATTCGAGAAGAAAGTTCTAAAGACTCTCAAGTCAATCAGAATATTGGAGATTTGAGAAATCAGATTGACGAGCTAGACGAAGAGATTATCAACTTAATTGCGAACCGAATGCAGTTAGCCGATGAAATTGGTGCTTATAAAAAACGCAATAACATCTCTATTTTACAATCTAGTCGCTTTAATGATATATTAACACAAGCTATTATTCAAGGAGAGAAGAAAGGGTTGAGTCAAGGGTTTATAACTACTTACCTACACGCAATTCACCAAGAATCCATTAACCATCAAAAAGAAGTTTATCAAAGAACAGAGGTAGATGTGACAGAGAATATTACAAAAAAATAGAAGGCATTAATAGTGAAAAATTTATATTTATGCTCAATTATACGTATAAAGCATACTTTTATAGTGCTTTATGAATATAAATAATTTAAATTTTGTTAATTCCTAGAATAGGTGGCATAATTTTTTCAATGGATATGTTATTATTAGTTAAATTAAACTCCCGAACATGAAATTCGCTTCTCTTTACACTCGCAACTTTTCAGCTTTAGCCTGTACATTTGTTGCCATATCTTTCTTTCTTGTATCATTTACGCCTGTCTCAGTCGTTTTTACTTCTTTATTGAAAGGAGAAAAAACGGAAGAAGGGAATAAATTGACTTGGACTACTTCCAGTGAGATTGATTGTTCTTTATTTATGATTGAGAAATCTCGTGATGGAATTAATTATTCCACTTTAGCGACATTACCTGCGACTAATTCTGATGAAAAAAGTCGAGAATATCATTATTTTGATAAGCAGGAAAAAGGAATGAGAGTTTTCTATCGATTAGTTAATGTAGAAGAAAACGGAGCAGGAAGTTTTACCCATGAAGTAGTATTAAGTGAAAAAGGAGAAAACGCTAAATTCTTTATGAATGAAGTGGCTGCTTCAGCTACGCACGAAAATTACCGTGCTAAAGTAGACTGTAAAACAGATGGAGCTTTTTCTTATCGAGTAATGACCAATATGGGAGACTTGATGATTAAAGGAGAAACTGCAGTTACAAAAGGAATCAATGAAATCGAAATTCCTACCAGTGAGTTACCAGTTGGTACTTACCAGTTGGCATTGAAATTACAGAATGATATCGAAGTATTCAAAGTCAAAAAACTAAGTTCTCCTGCTTTCCCAGAAACGAACTTTGTACAAAAAAATTAAGAAGTTAGTTTTAAATAACAAGTACACAGTGTACTACTTCCAAAACGAAAAAATATTAGTGGTTTTTAAAGAGTCAAAGTGCATGATTAATTTCACGCACTTTGACCTTTTTTTGTACCTGTTGTAAAATTTGCTATTTGCTTTACGTTTGCCTTGAGGTCGCCAGAAGCCAGAAGCCAGAAGCCAGAAGCCAGAAGCCAGAAGCCAGAAGCCAGAAGCCAGAAGCCAGAAACCAGAAGCCAAAATGCTGCTCCTTCCTAATTCAATACTATCCAGTCGTTTCTTCTGCCCAAACCTTAGCAATCTCTATAATCATCTCTGCAGATTTTTCCATGTCTTGAACCGAAGTATATTCTTCTTTTCCATGAAAGGCATATTCTCCCGCAAAAATATTAGGGCAAGGCAATCCCATAAAAGACAATCTTGAACCATCTGTTCCTCCTCTGATGCTAGAAGGAATAGGCGTTAGACCAATTCGCTCAATTGCTTTTGCTGCATTAGTGACTACTTGTGGATGTAGATCTAGTACTTCTTTCATATTTCTATATTGCTCCGTAATGGTCAGCTTCGCTGTGGAATTTGGATAGTCAGCCATCACTTCATCTATGATTTTTTGGAGTAAATCTTCGTGCTTTTCTAAGTTAGCGGTAACAAAATCTCGAACAATAAAAGTAATGGTTGCTTTTTCCAACATACCACTGATTGAAGTTGGATGAAGAAAGCCTTCTTTGCCCGAAGTAGATTCAGGAGATAGACGATCTTTTGGTAAACGATCTATAATCGCTGCAGCAATCTTCATGGCATGTTCCATTTTACCTTTGGCAAACCCAGGATGAATACTAACTCCTTGGATTTCAATTTTTGCTCCATCGGCACTAAACGTTTCGTTCTCTAAAGATCCTACTGCTTCGCCATCTACGGTGTAGCCAAAATCTGCCCCTAGTTTTTCCATGTCTACTTTTTGTACTCCTCGACCAATTTCTTCATCTGGTGTAAAAAGCAAACGGATTTTTCCATGTTGGATTTCTGGATGAGCCATCAGGTGATTGGCGGCGTCCATGATAGCGGCTAACCCTGATTTATTGTCGGCACCAAGTAAAGTTGTACCACTAGCGGTGATTAAATCTTTTCCGATTTGATCTTTGAGTGCTGGTCGTTTTTTTATACTGATGACAATCTCTGGATCGTCGGGAAGCAGGATATCACTACCATCCCATTTTTCGTGGACAATTGGTCGAACGTTCGTTCCAGTACAATCAGGTGCCGTATCCATATGTGAACAAAAGCAAATAACCGGTACGTCCTTTTTATCTGTCGTGGCTGGAATGGTGGCGTATACATATCCCCATTCGTCGAGGTGTGCGTCGATGATACCCATTTCTAGGAGTTCTTTCACGAGGACTTTTCCTAGGTTTTTTTGTTTTGGAGTAGAAGGGATGGAGTCCGAGCTAGCATCGGATTGGGTATCAATTTTTACATAACGTAAAAAACGGTCTTTAACAGTGTGATTAATAGAAGTCATAGAAGTATTTGAAATAGAAGTTTAAATTTTTTTTAAAAAACTAATGGTATTAAAAGAGCGTGTGACAAATTAGAGGAGTGAGTAATATTTTTTTGCTAGTTGGCTTGTTAACTATTGCCAACCATCAAACCGGCTAACTAGCAAATACGCTGAATTTATCATGCACTTGTATTAAAAAGATAGGCAGCAATCTCTATCAGAAATTGCTGCCCTTTTGGTATTTTTTTTCTTAATTAAACAATTATTTTTTGCAATAATCCTAGGAATCCATTTCGTCCTTCGTTGGCTGAACGGATGGCATCTTGGTGGAGCATAAATAATTCTTTTTCAGATTCTTTCATGCCGGATTTAACAAAATTGATGGTATCGTGATCAAAGTGAATTTGAGTATGCGCAATCAAATCAATTTCTCCGTCTGCAGTTCCTTTTATTTTCTTTAGAATATCTTCTGTCTTTAGGAATTTCTTGCTGCTGTTATCCATAATATGCTTTACTTGACCGGAGAGGGTGGTTACTTCCAAAGTCGTAAAATCTAGCGCAGCAGTTTTTAATCTAGAAGCTAGACTTTTTTTGATGTTTTTTAATTCATTATCTAATGCATCAGCCATGATCGTTTGGTTTATAAGGTTTAAAATTAAACTTGTTTATAACAAAGTTCTAAGTAAAACATCCGAAAGATAGTACAATCATTGCTTAAATACAAAAAATATTATTTTTACCTTGAAGTTGAACTTCTAGAAGAAAACTAATCTTCTTAGATATCGTTATAACGATGATCAGTAACCACACAATCTTTATTTATGTCAGCTGCTAATATAAATATTCCAAATGCTACACAACCTCGTATTGTTATTGTAGGGGGTGGGTTTGCAGGTCTTAATCTGGCGGATAAGATGTCAAAGATGAATTATCAAGTAGTTTTGATTGATAAAAATAATTTTCATCAGTTCCAACCTTTATTTTATCAGGTAGCGATGGCAGGACTAGAGACTTCTTCCATTCTATTCCCGCTACGGAAGTTATTTCAAAAAAGGAAAAATGTTTTCATTCGGGTAACAACTGTTACCAAAGTAGATACCAACCAAAAGCGTATTCATACCTTATTGGGCGGATTGGATTATGACCACTTGGTGATCGCGATTGGTGCAGACACTAATTTTTTCGGTAATGAACAAATTGCTCGAAAAGCGTTTCCAATGAAAACAGTAGGAGAAGCGCTCACGCTTAGAAATAAAATCTTGTATGATTATGAGCGAGCCATTACGACTACAGACTACGATGAAAGACAGGGATTGATCGATATCGTTATTGTAGGAGGTGGACCGACTGGGGTAGAGGTGGCAGGGGCTTTGGCAGAAATGAAAAAATATATTCTACCCAAAGATTATACAGAATTGGATTGTGAAGAAATAGATATTTATCTAGTGCAAGGAGGAGATTGTTTGCTAAAAGGAATGTCTCCAGAGGCTTCCCAAAAAGCAGAAGATTTTCTAAAAAAATTGGGTGTTATTATCAAACTGAATTCTCGAGTAGAAGATTTTGATGGAAAATATGTCCATATCAAAGGTGGTGAAAAGATTCAAGCAAATAAAGTTATTTGGGCAGCAGGTATTAAAGGAAATACGATCAAAGGATTGCCAGAAGATAGCATCGTCTGGGGACAAAGAATTCAAGTGGATCGTGAAAATAGAGTAGCAGGACTAGAGGAAGTTTATGCCCTTGGTGATATCGCTTATATGGAAGAGCCTGCTTACCCAAAAGGACATCCACAGGTCGCTCAGGTCGCAATTCAACAGGCAAAAAATCTGGCAAATAATTTTAAACTAAAAAGCAAAGGAAAACCTGCTAAGCCTTTTGAATATAATGATCTTGGATCTATGGCAACCATCGGAAGAAACCGAGCAGTGGTCGATTTACCACGATTTAAATTTCAAGGCTTTTTCGCTTGGATCGTTTGGTTATTTGTTCATTTATTTTCCCTGATTGGGATGAAAAACAGACTATTTGTTTTTATCAATTGGGTCTGGAATTATTTTACTTATGATCAATCTCTTCGGTTAATCATCCGGCCAAAAAATAGAAATTCAAAGGAAAAGGAATCAAAAGAACCTGTTAAAAACACCTGATAAAGTCTTTTAAAGTTGTTTGGAAAAATGACGAAAAGTCACTATATTTGATAAGAAGACGTTAAGTATTCAGGGATTTTAAATAGTTCCTTAACTGAACTATACTCTCTATACTATGCGTTAAAATTGCGATTACTTCGAATAATTACTGCACAAATATACATTTCACCTTTATTCTGAAATAATATATTTTTTAAGTAAACGCCAAATCATGAACATATTAATGAAAACTTTCGTCCTTCTGCTATTTATCGCAGGATGCACGTCCCCTTTATCTGCACAGAAAAAGCTGGCGCTAGCCAACGAATGCTTTAATGCCAAAGCCTATTACCTTGCTAGTCGGTATTATCAGGATTTTTTTGAAAAACAATCAGGTGATTGTCATCCTGATCAGCTAAAACTGGCGCAGTCATTTGCTGCGACCCAACAACTTCAACGCGCAGAAACGACCTTTGAAGCTTATATGAATTGCGGTAGTTTAAAGGCCACAGATCATATCGTTTATGGCAAATTTTTAATAGACATCAAGGCCTATGAGCGAGCCATTCCTCATTTTGAACGGGCGATGAATACTGAGCCTCAACTGGCTCGTCACTATCTATTGGTCTGTCAAACCGCGATGCCAAAACAACTAGCTCCAGCATCTACCGTTTTTACCAAAAATGAACCTATCACTTCAAGTGCCGTTGCAGCGAAAGAGGAGCTCCCATCTCAAGAACACCTGCAGGTCCATCTACTTGAAACGAGTGCTAACTCGACCAATGCGCCTATTCTAACCGCGTCCGTTTCTTCAACAGAAATAAAAGAAGACCTCTCAACTAATAACATAAAATCTTATGCATCAGCGATCACTCAATCAGAGACTAACTTAGAATCTTTCTCCAAACCGATTCCTGATTCTTCTTTGAATCTAAAAACGGAAACCACAAGTAAAAAGGTGATGGTCAATACGTCTACTGTCCTGGATAAAGAAAAGAAATTTTCACGGTATGGCGTTCGTTTGGGAACTTACAAACCTTCGAGCCTTCCCGATTTATCATCAATTGCAGGCTATGGTCGAATCGAAAAAAAGAAGTGGAATGGAAAAATTATTTTCTTTTTGGTTGACTTTCCTGACCGGGAGGCAGCCGAGGATATAGTGAAATTAGCAGTTGAGAAGAAGTTTCGTTCCGCCATTTTAGTAGAAAAACTAGCAAGCGGCCGTATGAAAAGTGTTCGCTAGAAACCAAAGTCATTAAAGATAAAGGCTAAATACCTTTGGCATTGACAAAAATCTGCTTGCAACTGAAAAAAGCGTAAGAAGTGTCTCCTCTTACGCTTTTTTAATATAATATCTGTATCTGTTTTGTCTATAAATTAATTAGGCAGGTTTAACTGCTCTGGTCATTTCTCTCTTACCTGGAGGGCCTTCTAGCGTCTCCACTGTAAACCCAATTGCTTTTAAAGCACGTTTAACAGTTCCTTTCGCACAATAAGTAACCATAATCCCACCAGGAGCCATCAGCTCGAAAATTTGCTGAAAAACAGCTTCCGTCCATAATTCTGGTTGAGCATTTGGTGCAAAAGCATCAAAATATACTAAATCAAACTTTTGATCAGTAGCAAAATCTTCTAAAGTCGTTTTTAACTTAGTAAGGGTAAATTTTTCGTCAAATGTGATGGGAGTTTCCCATGCTTCAGTATGAATCTTTAGAAAACATTCTTGATTCATGCTGTTATCGCTTTGTTCTGCTACTGCAGGATAGTTGAGCGATTGGGCCATCTCTTCAGAGATAGGATAGGGTTCAATTCCGGTAAAATGGATTGTTTTTCCTAGATTTTTATTCTCTAGCAGTGTAAGCCAAGCGTTAAGCCCAGTACCTAAACCAACCTCTAGGATGTTGATCGTTTCTTTTTTGTCTAATGCCTTTAGACCTGCATTAATAAATACGTGCAAACTTTCTTTAAGGGCACCGTGCCGGGAATGATAACTCTCGTTAAATTGTTCTGAAATTATAGAGTGAGAACCATCATCGGTAAGGTACACCCCATGTGTTTGGATGTCCATGATTTTAAGCCTTTTTAAATGTACAGTGTAAAAACACCCCTTTTCCCAAAAAAAGTTTAGTTGGGGTAAAATAAAAGTTAATTCTTTAAATGTATTTCAAATGGTTTATCAGTCAGTAAAGCTTTTGGGCTTACTCAAAAAGGAGTCGTGTGGGTGTTTGTTGGTGTTGAGTGGAAAGCACTTCTATCGTATCTCCAAGAGAAAAAGTTGGGCAACCCATTCCTCTATTACAGCTGGATAAAGTGATAGTTGTTGCAACAAAGATAATAAAAGGTAGAAGTTTTTTAGTCTTTTTTAGAAATTTCATTGTAGATAGATTAACATGTTGGAACAAAAGTACATTAAAAGCAATAAAATATACTAAAATAACGTGATTAAAATCATGGATATTATACTAACTTGTCCGCTCTTGACAATTCAGTGTCTTTCATCATACATAACTTTAGAATAATGCGTATTCATTTGATCGCCATTGGAGGCAGTGCTATGCACAATATTGCTTTAGCTTTATATTACAATCATCATACCGTTACTGGTTCTGACGATGAAGTCTATAATCCAGCCCGGGATCGTCTTGCTGCAAAAGGATTATTACCCCAAAAGATGGGATGGGACCCTGATCGAATTACCAAGGATTTGGATCTAGTCATTCTTGGAATGCATGCTCGACCGGATAACCCTGAATTACAAAGAGCAAAAGCATTGAATATTCCCATTTATAGCTATCCTGCCTATGTTTATGAGCAAGCAAAAGCTCAAAAACGGGTCGTTATCGCTGGTAGCCACGGTAAAACGACTACGACTAGCATGGTGATGCATGTCCTGAAATACCATCAAAAAGACTTCGATTACTTAGTGGGAGCTCAGTTAGAGGGTTTTGAAACCATGGCGCGCTTCTCAGATGCACCTGTTACGGTTATCGAGGGAGATGAATATTTGAGTTCTCCAATTGATCGACGTCCTAAGTTTTTGCATTATTTGCCTGATTTGGCTGTAATAACAGGAATTGCTTGGGACCATATCAACGTATTTCCTGATTTTAGGGACTATAAAAAACAATTTCTCTTATTGGCTCAATCGATGCCTGCTTCTGGAAAGCTTTTTTATTACCAAAATGATCCTCATTTACCAAAATTAATGTCAGACGCCTCGATTAACTGTGAGGTAATTCCATATCAAGGATTTGAATTTTCTGTAAAAAATAATAAGACCGTATTATTGGATGAAAATGGAAAAAAAGTTCCATTAAAAATTTTTGGTGCCCATAATCTACAAAATCTTCAGGCTGCCTATTTTTTATGTAAAGGACTCGGAATTTCGTCCATCGATTTTTTTAAAGCGATAAAATCCTTTAAGGGAGCAGCCAAACGGTTAGATTTTTTGTGTAAAACGGATTCCGCAGTGGCGTATAAAGACTTTGCTCATGCTCCTTCAAAAGTAAAAGCAACTACTGAGGCCATGCAAGCACAGTATCCCAAAAGAAAACTGATTGCCTGCGTAGAATTACATACTTTCAGTAGTTTGAATAAGAAATTTCTTCCGCACTATAAAGATGCACTAAGGGCAGCAGACCGAGCGTTTGTTTATTATAGTGAGCATACGTTAAAAATGAAAAAATTGCCTAAGATAAAACCTGCGGATATCCAAAAGGCTTTCAACCATCCGAATTTGACGGTTATTCAAAATGACTTTTCTAAATTGGAAAATGCTTTAAACCGTTTTGGTTGGAAAGAACAAAATCTGCTGCTGATGACTTCTGGCAATTTTGGAGGCTGGGATATGAAAAAATCTGCTAAAAATATTTTAAAGAATTTTTAACTTAAAATAGAGTGACAAAACTTATCTTTGATACGTTTAATTCTCAATGGTACGGTAATTTTTAATTAAGAGATGAGTGCAATATAAATTTGGCTAGTTAGCCTGTTGGCTAGTTGGCTTTCTTTATTCGTAAAATACGTTAAAGGGAAGCTAACTAGCCAACAGGCAAACCAGCTAACAGGCAAAAAATGCTCTCTAATTAATGAAAAATATTGATTTTTCAAAAGTTACGGTACTATTAAAATCTTA
>CALGJS010000024.1 GCA_937927835.1 uncultured Saprospiraceae bacterium
TGGCAACGCATGGTTTGTGGACGAATATAAAACCGTCGCAAATGCCGATGCAGAAATCGGAGCATTAGGCAATCTTGATCCTCGAAAAACAGCAGTCGTTCGAGAAAGCGAAGCAGCCAAATTATCTGGCTTAACGATCACCCCAAATCCTGCGGATAATATTCGACTAACGAGTTATCATCCAGCTAAGATGGCGTATGAATATACCGCTAGTCAAGAACGGTTAGCGGTCTTTTCTGAAATCTATTATCCCGAATCAAAAGGATGGAAACTCTACGTAGATGGACAACCATCCGACGGAATGATCCGTGCAAATTATTTGCTGCGTGCAGCTCGACTTCCAGCTGGGAAGCATACCGTAGAAATGCGTTTTGAACCACGTTCTTGGTCTGTTGGAGGAATGATTGCGTTGATTGCATCGATCTTATTGATGGTTGGATTTTTGGCGTCTTTGTTTTTATATTTTAAAGAACGAACAGTGCCAGAAACGAACCGTCTAGAAGAACATTTAGTGACAGCACCTAAGACTAAGGAAGTTGTAAAACCTACAAAGTCCAAGCGGAAGAAAAAGTAAGCGTAGTATGGAAAAGAAATTTGAAAAAGTTGATTGTGCAATTTGTGCAGCGAATGATACGCATGAAGTATCTACGAAAGGACAATTTGACTTACCAATCAATTTAGTTTTATGTAAAAACTGTGGACTTGGATATTTAAATCCGCGGTGGGATCAAAATGCTTATTTAGATTTTTATCAAAATGAATATGATAAATATTATCGAAGTGAATTAACCGCTGATTTTAAATTAAGTCCAAAATCTGACAATCCAATTCTATCTCGATTAGGTAATTGGAAACATCTACCTAAGACCGATTCAGTAAAGAATATACTAGATATTGGAAGTGGTGCTGGACAAAATTTAATCGATTTTAAAACGCAATATCCAGCTGCAAATCTGTTTGCAATTGAGCCTTCTCCTGATTCCCATAAACATCTTTCTTCTATTGGTGCAAAAGTCATTAGTGGTGATGTTGATAGTGATTGGGATAAAAATAATGAAGGGAAGTATGAGGTCGTGATCATGCGACATGTGCTAGAACATTTTCTTGATCCGGTAGCAGTGATGAAAAAGGTGCACAAAGTTTTAGCGCCAGATGGACTGCTGTACTTGGCCGTTCCCAATAATCTAAAACCTAGTAAGAATCTAGAATCTCGTTGGTTTAGAGTGGTGCATACTTATTATTTTAATAAATCTTCTTTGTATAATTTATTCGCTCTTGCTCAATTGGAAATACTTTCTGTAGGCGAAGGAGATCAGATCAATCAACAAGAAATATTTTTAGCTGCGAGGCGAGCAAAAAGGGTCTTGACACCAAAAATTGATCGCGCCGATTTTATGAAGCAACGAGCAATTTTTGAAGATCAGCTAACACAAGAAAATAAGTTTATTCCTCGTCTTAAGCGCAAAATTAATAGTTTATTGAATTGACGGACTGTTCATTTAAAGTGTGTCAGCGGGCTGGGCTTCCTTTAGGATTTGAGGCGCGGGCGGCATGAGCTAATGAAAATTAGTGAACCCGAAGGGACGGGCAGCCACACACTTGAAGGAAAAGTCCCATTGACTAAGATTGGGGTTGTATCAAATCAACCCAACCATATTATACAGCTTCACCGATCGAGGGGTTTGCATCCCAAAGTAGCACCAAGGCCGAAAAGTTGTTTTTCCATTTAATTCCTTAAGATACTGTTTGCGCTTTTTATCCCATCCCAAAAGACTGGCAACACAAGCCATATGATTTTTAGCATCAATAGCCAGCATAGAGTCGCCGGTCGGAATCTCGATTTCACTCATCACTTGGTCTAAATACCTTTTGTGTTTTTTTCTAAATCGATCTTTGGTCATCTCTTCCTCTTCTTCCTCGTCCTCATTATCCATATCAGAATAAATTTCAACCAAAGTAGATAATTGAATCAATCCACGGAGATGATCGTTTTTGATGGAATTTCCAAAGGCAATCATTTCTTCCATACTTCCGCCCCATCTTGGCGTTAGTACTCGATGCATCGCAATGTGTGAAAGATAGTGATTGGGATCTAATTCTTGGCACTGGTTATAAGCTGCAAGGCAATCTTCCTTATCACTGAACCCCATATGTACTCTAATAAGTCGAGCATTACCTTCTACAGATAAAGCCTTGGATTCATAAGATCGATCCAACCGTTCTGCTGCCAATCTTAGGTGTCTATGAAAACCTTCCCATTGGTCATCTCCGACCTCTTTGGCCCATGCACCAGATCGAATATCCCATGCTCTTATAATATGAAAATTACCTGCTAAAACATCTTGAAATTCAGAAGGTGGCATTGTTAAGTATTCTTCTACTTTTGGAATTAAGCTCTTTTGTTTGCAAAGTCCATTTATGACGCGCGTCAAATCATCGGCTGGAAGTTGGAGCACTTTGTCTTCTACTGCTTTCCAATCTCCTGCGTTAATTAGATTTTCTAATCCTAGTTGTTGAATAAGACCAAATGATTCGTCGATGGGCTTGCCTGGAAATGCATGGACAAAATACATGACTGGTAGTTGGAGTAATAACATAGGTAATATTTTTACTTACAGTTGAAATATAAACGCTAGATGGCAGAAGATGAAAATAGGTTTACAGAAATTTTCCCGCCGCTTTCAATCGTTCATAATGTTCTTTATCTCGATATTTAAAAGGCGCCGCTGGATGCCCTCCTGCAATGGCATATTTGGGAACACTCTTAGCGACGACACTACCAGCCTGAATCACAGCACCTTCTCCAATCGTCACCCCACTCAAAATAATGACATCATCTCCCAGCCAAACATTGTCTTCAATAATAATGTCTTTATGAATCATTGTACGGTCATATGGAATATGTGTTCCATTATCAAAATTATGGTAACTGGTAATCATCTTACAACCTCTTCCCGAATGAAAATTATCACCGATGGTTACTTTTCCTGAGCCGGTGATATACATCCCATTAAAATTGGTGTTTTTACCAAAATGAGTCTGTGGAGTAAAGGAGGATCGAAAAGCTACTCTTGGTGGTGTAACGTAAGATCCCGCTATCAATCGCGCACGCCACGACCAGTATCGTCGTTGGATACTTCGTTGCATGTTCATGAAAAAACGATAAATCTTTTTTACAATTTTATAAATCATTCTATTTTTTTCCAAAAGATGTTAGCCATGGCATCGGATATACCCGCTGACTAACGATCGCAGTAATTACAAAAAAACTAAAATAAGAAATGGCCGTAGCATACGCAGCACCCATCGTACCGTAGTTTTTTATTAAAAAATAATTTAATCCCAAATTAAAAATAATATTGAAAACAGCAATGTATGAAAGATACTTATTGTTTTTTGTATAAATAATAAAACCAGCAAACATTTTATACCAACCTAAAAAGACATAGGCAAGTGCAATGATTCCTACGAATTTTATTCCATCTTGGTATTCTGGAGAAAGTACAAAATATTTGAAAAGTAGGGGACTGATTAAATGTAGGATTCCTGCCGCTATCACCAAACCAACCATAATTAGATAAGATATTCGGACAATTTCCTTTTTTGCTTCCGGCGTGATTTCTTTTAATTTTTTAAATAAAAAGGGTTGCCAAGCCAACAGAACAGCAGCTTGTAAAATCAAGATAATCATCCCTATTTTATACCCGATACTATAAACACCCAACTCCTCTCGACCAACCATCTCTCGAATAAAAAGCTGATCCGATAAATCCATCACGTTCGCAGAAAGTATATGTAAGATCAGTGGTAAACCAAAAAAAAAGGCATCTTTGGTATACGTCCAATTAAATTTAAATCGTAATAACCCAGAGCGATAAAGAAGAAATAAAGCGATTAAACCAAATAAGACTTTAGTTCCAAAATTTCCAATCAATCTTCCTTCCCAATTCATACTTAATCCAACAATTAGTAAAATTGAAAAAAGTAAATCCAACGTTGTCATACTCATATTGTACATCGCATATTGTAACGGTTTACTACGAGCCTGATAAATAATAGACAGTACTTGAGGCAATAAGGTCGTCAAGGACAGCAAAGGAATTACATAGATCCAGTGTGTCGGAATGTTTAATAGGTCTCCTAAGGTTGAACCAAACAAAAAGGCCAACAAAGTCAACACTAAAAATAAAATAAGCGGATTGACGAGCGCACTACTGATATAAGTTGGAAAATTTTCTTTCCCTTGATCTTGTCGAAAATATTCTAAATTAATCGCACCCGGAGCACTCAAAATCATAAACGATCCTAGCAAGGTTACGATGGAGGTGATGGTTGTTAAATCTCCATTTTGTCCCGTACTTAAGTATCCGGTAATGACTGGTAATAGCACAAATCCAATCGCTTGTCTGGATAAATTCGAAAGGGTGTAAACCGACATAGATTTCCATAGATTCATGTCGATTCTTGATTTTGGGTAAGGTAATTTTGGATGCCTTGAACCACTAATTTGTGGCTATGACCTTCGTTGGGTGTGCCGATGGTCGCATCGTAATACTGTACTTTGTCGGAAGCAATTTTTTGATTTGGAGATATATTTTTTATATGGTGGATGAGTTCCTTTTCGTTGGTAGCTTCTGGCACAAGACCATTTTTTACAAAACCATACATGTCTTCCGTCTTACCTTCTTTATCAAATTTATAATAAATAGCATGTACATTGAGCAACGCTGCTTCGTAGTGAATCGAAGTATTTCCTGCAATCACTAAATCTTGTTTTAATAAAAATTTAAATGGATTTTCTTCACGACTATTAGAAATATTTACATTAGAAGGAATACGGACTTCTCGTCGATCACTAGGGTGGGGACGATAAGTGATTTTACGATCAGGGAAATTTTCTACCAATGCCTTCAAGAGTATTTCAATATCTTCCGTCAAGTCCAAAAGGTTTGCACAAAGCCCAATCGCTTTTATTTTTGTCACCTCTTTTTTCTGATTTAGAAAAGGAGTGATCCGAGGAACGCCCACTAGTTTTACGGCTCCTTCCACTTTTCCAGCTTCTTGATATTTATCGAGGGCATCTTGTCCTTCTAAAAAACTAACACTAAATTTTAGCGGTGGAAAGTCTGGTCGAACACAGGCATGTTGGACGTAAAAAGTAGGGATGTTTAATTTTTTTGCAGCTAGTAACATAGCTCGTGCTTCGATGGTATGATCATTCGAAAAACTAATAGCGCGAGGAAGATGTTTTTTTAAAAAGCGTAAGGACGCTTCGTATTGTCCAGTCACGCGTACCGCTGCATCCCAAGCGCGTTGAATAGGATATTTTTTTTGTGTAACTAAACGAAGAAGCGTTGGAATATTTTTTAGAAAAAAGAAAAAATGAAAGGGTAGAAATAATTGAATAATTGGAATCCCAATTTTAGAGAAGTTAAAAGGAGTAACGAATACGGTATTTGAAAGATCATTTTTAATAAAAGTTAAACTATTCAAATTATTATTTCCAATGACATAAATCCAGTGGGCATTGACTAATTTTTTTTGGTAAATAGTTTTTCTACTAAAATAATAGATGGAATTTTTTATAGATTTTAGGATCGCATTAAACGCTCGACTGACTTTCTCTTTGTGACCAATACCGTATAAAGTTCTTCGTGCTGGTAAGGCAAATTTAGCCACCGTTTCCGAAAGATAAAGATGAAGAATATCTAAATAAATACGTTGCTTTTCGGTCATGCTTATAAATAAGTCCAGGCCACTAAGGCACAAAGACACAAAGAAAAAAAATGCTATTCAATATTCTCAAACGTATTTTACGCGATTTTTCTATGTGGCCTATGTGTTTGAAAAAAAAATCGCGTAAAAAAACTTCCCGTCAAAGTGGAAAAAATATAACTTTTAAAATCATTATAAATAAAAAAACACGCCAGAAGAACCATACGTTATTCGGTAGGCAGGCATTATTAATTATTCATTAAGTTCATTATTCATTCTCACATTATTCATTCTCACATTATTCATTATAATTTAACCAAGCTCACCTGCTTCCGCAAAACCCCACAAATAAACTCAATCTCCGACGGTTGTAAACTCAAATAACTCGGTAAACAAATCCCACGTTTTGAAACCCGATCTGCTACTGGATATTCCTCGTCTCGAACATATTGTTGGTAAGGAGGCATTGCATGTAAAGGATAAAAAACCGGTCGGGTCTCTATCCCGTTTTGCTGAAGTTTTCCGATTAAGGTATCTCGATCCAGTTCGCAATTATCATTCAATACGATTGTATAAAGCCAATAAGTATTCGTGACATCTTTGAAGCTAGCAGGCAATTGAAATTCTGCTATATCTTTTAATCCTTCGTTGTACAATTTTCCCAACTCAATTTTACGCGCAACGATATCGTCAATACGCTCCATTTGAGCTACACCGATAGCCGCCTGTAAATTGGTCAATCGATAATTATATCCAACGAAATTATGCCAGTATCTTTTATTTTTATCCATTCCATGATCACGGAGAACGATCGCTTTTTTATACGTCTCTTCGTCTTGAAATAAAACCATTCCACCTTCTCCAGTAGTGATTGTTTTATTTCCATAAAAACTAAAAGTCGCCACATCACTCATGCTACCTGCTTTCTTGCCCTTATAAATACTACCAATTGCTTCAGCGGCATCTTCTACGATCAGTAAATTATGTTTTTTAGCAAGGTCGCGAATCGCATCCATCTCCGCAGGCAACCCATAGAGATGTACCGGCATGATGGCTTTGGTTTTAGAAGTGATTGCTCGCTTCGTTGCTTTGGGACAAATGTTCCAGGTAGTAGGATCGATATCTACAATAACCGGTGTGGCACCGCAATAAATAATCGCATTGATACTGGCCGCAAAAGTCAAATCTGGAACGATCACCTCATCTCCTTTTCCGATTCCTAAGGCATCTAAGGCTAAGTGCAATGCAACCGTTCCATTACTTACCGCTGCGGCATAAGGGACGTTGCAATATTCGGCAACCATGGCCTCAAAATCACGAACATATTTTCCCGCAGAAGAAATCCAATTGGTTTTTATGCAGTTGGTGACATACTCCAATTCATTACCACCTAACTCAGGTTCCGAAACCGGAAAACGATTATAGCGATGAATACAGGCATAGTCTACTGGTTGACCGGTCTCATTTAGTAGCGGAATATGTCGAATTCGATGATCCAATAATTGGAGCAATTCTTCCCGAGGCGTATCAATAGAACGACTGGTAAAATTAGTATTCATCACTTCGACAGCAGCGGTTGATAGTGTTAGTCGATTCATAAATGCCCGACGAATATCTCCATCCGTCAGGATACCTACCAATTTTTGATCTTCGTCCACTACAAAGCAAATTCCTTGTGCGGAAGCATCAATAGTTCTAAGAACGGTTTCTAGGGAATCCGTTTTTTTGACAAGTAGCTGATCGATTGTTGGTGTCATATAATAAAACCTAAAGGTTAGGAATAGCAAAACGTTGAGCTCAATTAAGTCACTTCTGTTTTTTGTGCAGCTTTTAATTTGGCAATCTGGTTTTTGATCGCAGTAATGCTCTGTTTTTTAACTTCTAAAACGTGTGGAATGTTGCTGAAAAGCGGCATAAACTGTCCAAACCAGTAGTCTGATTCGATGGGTTGATTATTGTCTAACTCACCTTCATTGTCGCTGTGGTGTATCGCTCGTACATAGGGCGCGACTTTTTTTACTGCTTCTTCTGCTGAAAAATCGAGTGCATTGGCCGAAACTTTCAAATGTGCGGTATCCAATAAAATCCCTAATCGAGGATGATTAATCTCCTTGATGACTTGTAGCATTTCAGAGGGACTGCTACAAAGAAGAGGCGACTCACCATGCCTATTCAAATTCATCTTTGCGGTAACATTATTCTCAATATAAAAATCTATCTCCAACGCATCGGCTAGTGGCAAAATAGTACGGATAGAATCAAGGAATAGACTCCAGTATTTTTTTCTGTCAATTTTATCTGTGGACTGTTGAAGTTTTTGTCCTAAATCTTCCGGTTTTGGATCAATACAAAATCCAGCATGCGCGCAATAAAAAGAAGCATTCGCCTTTTTGCTCCATCGCAAACCTTTGAGTACATGCTCAATAGATTGAGTACGTACCAATGGATCGCCACTAGCCAAATTCAACACAAAAGGTATAGCAGGAGCAGGAAAGTAATTGTGAACAAGCTTCGGGTATGGATATTCGTTAAAAAGCGACTCCATGTCTTCTCGATAGGCTAAAGCTGAACTAAACTCCAAAGAGAATTTTTCTGCCTTAGATTGAGTAATCATGGTGAGCGCATCAGTGCCATAAAAGGCCATAGAACTGACGAAAAACGAATTGGTATTGCGGTTCATTTAAAAGATAAAGGTGAATAAAACTAAATACATGGACAAAATTATTTGTAAGTTATGACTAAGGAAATTTTTGAGCTAGTCATTACTTATAGTTTAATTTATCCATGTACTTATTAGCTTCAAAGCTAAACAAAAATAGCCAACCAGAATGAAGTCTGGTTGGCTAAGTTTTTTTTGTGGTCTGGTGTAATTGAAGCCACATATCGATAAAAATCCTTTAAAAGAAAGCCTGTTTTGTATTTTTTTAATAAGTCTTAGTGAAGTAATTCAAAAGTAAGTAGAATAAAAGGAAATTCTATAGAAAATTTTGTCATAAAATGGAATTTAGATATAGCCATTTTTACTTACTAAAAGCAGTCTAATATGATTAAATTTATTTTTTACCTTTAAGTTATAGTATATAAACAATGAAATATTGCCTATTTTTATAAAAAAAAGGAA
Organism: uncultured Saprospiraceae bacterium; assembly: GCA_937927835.1. GTDB lineage: Bacteria > Bacteroidota > Bacteroidia > Chitinophagales > Saprospiraceae > JALZUU01. The sequence continues at coordinate 8,837 of CALGJS010000024.1, forward strand.
TTCAGATGAATAATTTTATACATGATTTTGTACATACCTTGTCACTTAGCGAAAAAGCGTACTTCAAAAAATTTGCTTCCTTTCATCATGGGAATAAGGATAAGAACTATTTGAGGCTCTATGAGTTGCTGATGAAACATGGCGTATTTGACGAAAAAAAATTAGCTCCATCCCTAAATAAAATTGGATTAGCCAAGCATTATAGTTCTGAGCAAAATTATCTTTATCGTCAGCTAATGACGAGTTTGATTAATTTTCATTTTGAAAATACCACCTATCGCAAGCTTACCAAGCAGATTTTAGCGATTGATTTGTTAATGGAAAAAGGGTTTAGAAAAAAAGCCAATAAAATATTGCGAAAAGCAAAAAAATTGGCGACCGACCTGGAAGAGTTTTCTATTCTTTTGAAACTAATTCAATTGGAAGAAGAAATTTTATTTAGAGAAGGGATTCTGAACTTTACTAAAAAATTACAAGAACTAAAACAAGAGCGACAGCGGGTTATGTTGATCATAGAAAATTATAGTGATCTGCGACTCTTGCGAGAACAAATTCGAGAATTACAATATACCGTTCATTATTACCGAGAATTCGATCAATATTTAGAGTTACTAAATCCGCCGATAATGGAAGATGTCTCTAATGCCTTGTCGGTGAAGGCCTTATCTCATTGGTATTATATTAAAATGTCTATCGCTAATATGAAAGGAGAGATGATCGAATCCCTCCAGGCAGGAAAGGATACTTTGGTATTGATTGAGCGATATCCTGCGCTATTTCCAAGTTTGCAACGTGCCGTAACTTTGAGTAATATTCTTTTCGATACTGTTATAGTGAATGATCGATTGACTTTTGATAAAACCATGATTCAATTGAAAAGTCAAACCGACGTCGATAAATATTACATAACTTATGTAGAATATGTTCGGAAATTAAAATTTGGAATTACAAACTATCAACTGGATCTCCTAAAAGAGACAATACCACCTGCGAACGATTTTATGTTTAGTCAATATCATTTAATTGAAACCGCACAACGAAATAACCTTTTTCTAGTTCTAACTAGTGGATGGATGGTTTTGAGAGAATTTACCAAGGCAGTCGAATTATTAAATCACTGGGAACAAGTAAGTACCAAGAACCTTTATCTTTCTTTCCGTCGAATGGCGAGACTAATAATTTACTATGAACTAGAATGGCACAACCTATTGGAAAGTGAAGTTCAGAGTACGTATAAGATTTTGAAAAAATACGGTGTTTATGAAAAAAGAGAGCAAGTTCTTTTAGCCTTTTTTCGAAATGTAATTAAAAAACCAACTCGTCAGAAGCAAGCCCGAAAACAACTCTGTGAAAAATTAGCGGCCATTGAGTCTAATCCAGATTTAAGATTATTCTATCCATACTTTGATTATCTATCTTGGGCAAATACTAACGCTGTTTAGCGCTATAAATCCCATTCCATGAATAAGACTTTTTTTGTACGGTTTATTTCTTTAAAACCGAATTTCTGGTAGAGTGGAATGGCTGCCATATTATCATTGTCTACGGCTAGTTTTATTTTTGAAATTTTTTGAATTCGAGCAAAAGTCAAAAGATGGGTCATCATTAATTTTCCCAATCCTTGACCATGAAAATTTTCCGCAATAGCGATACCTAGCCAAATGATTTCCTCCTCCTTGTCAAGATGTCCATAGGCGATAGATTTAGATTCATGACGGATTATAAAGGTCGCTACATGATTGTCTATTATCTCCAATGGCCTAGAATGATAATACCGAAATTTTTCTAAAGTAGCTGCTCCAGCTTGCTCAAGAAAGTTGGTGACCAATGGTCGATTCTGTGAATTAATACGAAGGATCTCCATTTTTTACCAATTAATGTCTTTTTCAGTCAGTAAATGGTCGGCAGGTAAATCGGCAGTTAGCGTTTTGCCAATTAATTCCGGCAGTCGTTTAGGAGCCAATCCAGTAGCAGGTCGTTTAAAAGCTAAGTCTGTTTTTTTCAGAATTGATCCCTTAGGTAAATCTTGCGTCAGCACGATACTTCGTCGCATCCCAAGGGTGTTGGCTATTTCTGCTGCGGATGGTTTTTTAATGGACATTCCCAACGCTAATTCTGTTTGTCGAATGCCGCGTACGAGTTCTGTAAAACCAGCAGGATCCAAAGAACAAGAATGATCCGGACCAGGCATTGTTTGGTCTAGTGTAAAATGTTTTTCAATAACCCTTGCTCCCAGTGCGACTGCCGCAAAGCAAGCGTAATTATTGGTGACATGATCAGAATAGCCAATCAAAATATCCATCGCTTTTCCCATACTATTCATCGCATGTAAATTCGTATCCTCGATTTTTGATGGATAATTGGTCGTACATTGCAACAACACAATATCTTGATTACCTGCATTGCGGATGGTTTCTACGCCTTCATAAACTTCCGCCAACGTCGCCATTCCACTGGAAATAATCATCGGTTTTCCAAGCTTGGCCACATATTCTAAAAAAGGCAATTCTACTAATTGACCAGAAGCAATCTTAAACGCATCGACCCCTAATTCATTTAAAAAATCCGCATCTGCAAAATTATAGGGTGTAGATAAAAACTGAATATCTAATTCATTACAAAGGGCAATAATTTGGTGGTAGTCCTCCAAGTCAAGTTCCAGTTTTTGTAGCATGGCTAACTGAGATTCTTGACGGTCGGTAACTTCCAATTGATAATTAGCTTTAGGAGCATTTTTGGTGACAACAGCCTCGGCTTTAAACGTTTGAAACTTGACAGAATCCGCACCGGTTGCCTTGGCCTTTCGAACCAATTCTAGCGCTAGATCGAGTTGTCCGTTGTGATTGACACCCGCTTCTGCGATGACGTAGCAAGGATGAGTAGGAGAGATATATGCTTTTCCTATTTTCATAGTGATTGAGTTTTAGATAGCGGACCAACCACCATCAACAATTAAGTTATGACCGGTAATATAACTACTTTCGTCGGAAAGTAAAAAGCTGATCGACGGAGCGATATCTTCCGGCTGCGCCATTCTTTTTAGTGGAACTTTATGTTCATAATTTTTAACAAATCTAGCAGGTTGATGATTGAATACACCACCGGGAGAAACCGTATTTACACGAATTTGATCTCCTCCAAAATAAGAAGCTAGATATCGAGTGAAATTTATAATTCCTCCTTTTATCGCAGCATAAGCCGCAGGAGAAGTCAAATCGGTACCATCATATACGGTAAAGTCATTTCCTACTACACCATAAATGGAAGCAATATTTACGATAGATCCGCTTTTCTGTTCCTGCATTTGAGCGGATACTAGTTGGCAAATAGTAAATACGCTATTCATTTGCATATCTACATTGGCTTTCCAGCTTTTATCGGTTACTAATTCGAATTTATTGCCCCAGTCTTTGGTACGAGGATAGGCATTATTAACCAGACCATCGATGCGACCGTAAGTTTTGATGACCTTCTTCACCATCTTTTGGATGCTACTTTTTTTAGTAATATCCATTTTATAAAAATCAGCTTTGATCTTTTTGGGATGTGGCTGAATGTCTGCATTAATAACAGTGGCTCCTTCTTTTGATAGATGCTTTAAAGTTGGAAGGCCAATTAAACCACTACCACCAGTTACAATGATAATTTTATTTTTAAGCTTTTTCATTGGGTAGACACATTTTTAAAACGGTGAGAGCATGATGAAAATCGTTCATTGAACGGGTGTTTTTTTCTAAAATTTTTAAAAAATATTGCATTTGGTAAGTATAGGTATCAATGATCGATTCTTGATGAGAAAATATTTTTTCATTTTCAAAATATACATTACCCAGTTCAACCTCTACCAAAAGCGTACCTGTCGAAGTGACAACTTCCATTGTTCTTTTGCGATCTTTTCTATAATAATTTAAAATGACAGAAGCATGAAAGTCAGAATAAGTAAAAACATAATTGGCATAATCTATTGAGTTGATTGCTAAAGAAGATTTACGACCAAAGACCTTTGATGCTTCTTTTGGAGCACCAAACAGCCAATATAAATAGTCCAATTCGTGAATCCAATCCATATGAATTCCACCGCCTAAATTTTCGTTGGCGCTATATGATTTTCTGAAATCTTGATGGGGTCGCCATTGACTAAGATCAGATCCACCATATATATTGACTTCATTAATTCTCATGTTCTTTTCTTCTAGAAAACGCTTAGTGAATTCCATTATTTTGAGAAAACGAAGATTACAGCCTACATGCGTAAATATGTTTTTCGCTTTTATTTCATTTTGAATTTGAATACCATCAGCAATTGTACTGACTGCTGGCTTTTCAATCAATAAAGGGATTTCATATTTTAAAAGCGAGCTTATTTGAAGTGCATGTAAACTGGTAGGATTTGAGATAATGGCGAAGTCCGGAGTGGACGGTAAATCATCTAGCGATTTAATGTTTTTTACTTGCTTATAAGTATCTGCTTTTTCAGGATCATTGCGCAATGCAAAGATATTAACGCCATCTTTTTCTAATTTATTAAGTGCATCGACATGCTTTTTTCCGGCACTACCTAAACCGATAATTAATACTTGTTTCATATTAAAAAATCCATTTTTTTGTAGTAATCACCATTTCCATAAAATCAAAATCTAAGGGTGTATCCACGTCAAAACAAAGATGAGGAATTTCGTAAACCAAGGTTTTATCGGTAATAGATCCATTATAACCTTCTTCAAAATATTTTTTACTAAAAATATAAAACGAAGAATTCATATCGTATACTAGTGGAGCTTCTTGACGACTAAAAACTGGTTTTTCTAGTTTTTTACTTACGTGAAAATAACCATCCTCTTTTTGCTCTAGCATATTAAAATATGGATTGCGGTGAGGAGGAGAAACAGTTACTAGATTTACGGCATCCCGATTCGCATCAATCGTTGCGATTGCGTTTTCAAGATCTTCTACAGAACGAAGCGGAGAGGTAAGATCTAAATCAATTAAATAATCAAAGTCAAACCCTGTTCTTTTGCGTTCATATTCTAAAATATCATTTAAGGCAGGAGTTTTACTTATGGTATCCGTAGCAAATGCAGGAGGACGTAAATAGTCTGTTTTTAAACCATGCATCGCAGCCACATCTCTGATGGCTTCACTATCCGTACTAAGTGTAAGAACCCCAGCATGTTTCTTTAAAAATTTTTGAGCAGTGATAATCGAATAAGCAATAAGCGGTTTACCTGCAATTTCTTTTATGTTTTTTCCAGGTATCCCTTTCGATCCTCCTCTAGCACAAATGGTTAATAGGTATTTCATCTTTTGTTAGTATCTTTGCTACATCTATATAATTATATAGTTATAACGCTATTTTTAATGATAAAAAACGATAATTCGTATGAAAACAAAATTACATTTTCTTTTGACATTTACAATTTTAACGCTTTCCATCTCTCTTATACGGGCTCAATCCACGGATGTTCTAGGAGTGATAAAAATAAATGGTGCTGAAGTTGGGGCAAGTCCTGCAGAAAATTTTGGTTGTGATGTGACACCTATTGGAGACCTAAACGGTGATGGTATAACGGATTTAGCAGTTGGTTCACATAGTGCGAGTGGATCAAGAGGTGCCATCCATATTTTGTTTATGAATGAGGATGGAACCGTTAGCGCTTCACAGACCATAGGATCGTTTTTAGGCGGTTTGCCCGTATTATTAATGCAAGGTGGCCTTTTCGGGACCGGATTATCTGCGATAGGAGATGTTGATAATGATGGGATAATTGACTTAGCAGTAGGTGCACCTTATGCTAATGACGGAGGTGATCATTTCGGGCAGGTATGGATTTTATTTATGAATATCGATGGAACGGTGAAAGATTATCAAATAATTAGTGCCACTGAAGGTGATTTTCTAGATAATGAACTCAGTATTTGGTCTGGCTTTGGAAGAAGAATTACTGATATTGGAGATTTAGATCAAGATGGTATAAACGAAATCGCAGTGGGTGCTTTCACGGATCGTGAAGTTGGAATAGGAGCAGGTGCACTCTATGTTTTATTTCTTAATACAGATGGAACCGTAAAAAAACATCAGAGAATTAGTAATGATGAATTGACAGGGACCCTGCAAGCCAACGACTTCCTAGGAACAGATCTGGTGGCAATGGGAGATTTAAATGGGGATGGTTTTGGAGATTTGGCGGTTTCCGTTAGAGGAGATGATGATCAAGGAGCTGATAGAGGAGGTTTCTATATTTTATATTTAAGTGAAGAGGGTAAGGTGCTTGATGAAACTAAAATTGTTCCTGGAATAGGTGGATTAGCTGGTATTGATTCCGAGTCTTTTTTTTCAGATGGAATGGGATCGCCAGGAGATATTAATGGTGACGGTACTAAAGATTTATTAGTTGGAAGTTTCCATGATTTTGATAGAGAAGGAGCTGCTTGGATAGTTTATCTAAATGCAGATCAAACCGTACAAACTTATCAAAGAATAGTACATGAAGAAATAACGCTTGTAGCAGATGACCTATTTTCTTATGGAATGTCTGGCGTAAAAGTTTCTACCGATCCCACAGATAAAAAATATTGGTTAGCAATTGGAGCTTCAGGAGATGATGATGGAGGAACTAACAACGGCTGTATCTATCTTTTAGAGACCGAAACGCTGATGACACCAATCAATGAAATTGAGGACGAAACGATTTCTTTTATAGCTTCTCCTAACCCAGGTGCTGGATTATTTAAACTATCTTTAACTGCAGCATATGATGGTCCAGTTTCTTATACTGTTTATGATAATCTAGGGAAACTTATTAATGGGTTTGCCGCAGATAAATACAGTGAATTACAAGAGGTGACCGTGGATCTTTTGGATCAACCATACGGGACTTACCGAGTAGTAGCTGCAATGGGAAATAAAACCCTTTCACTAACAATAATCTCAATTCGCCCTTAAAGATAAGTATCTCTTTCTACCTTATCTTAGAATTGGTGTTCAAGTTTAAAACGAAACTTGAACACCAATTTTGTTTTAATTAACTTTTACTTCTTAAACAACTTCATTTATTTTCTAGGATTATCCACGCTAACTTTGCTCCCCACAAAAGATTTTTTAGCTTTGTCCAACATTTCAAACCTCCAATACTATGAAAAAAGCAATTCTATACTTCCTTTGTATTTTTATGACACATTCGGTAATGGCACAAAAGCCTACGCTGGATTATTATTTTACCAATGCCAACTTTGCTGCGGATATCCCAACGCCAGAATCTGTCTTAGGATATCAGATTGGAGAATGGCATGTTAGCCACGATCAAGTAGTGATGTATTTTCGTGCCTTGGCTGCAGCTTCTGACCGCATTACCTTGACGGAGTACGCTCGATCTTACGAGCAGCGACCATTGGTGTACCTGACGGTTACTTCGGTTGATAATCATCGACAGTTAGATAATATTAAAAAGAATCACCTAGCTAACTTACAAGGAGATAAAAAATCGGACGGGCCAGTAGTACTTTACCAAGGATATAGTGTCCATGGAAATGAAGCCAGTGGAGGAAACGCTGCGCTTCTTTACGCTTATTACCTGGCGGCTTCTCAATCCGATGAAGTCATAAATTATTTAAAAAATGCAGTTGTTTTACTAGACCCTGTTTTTAATCCAGATGGTTTTCACCGTTTTTCTACTTGGGTAAATCAACATAAAAATAAAAACATGGTTAGCGATCCTGCTGATCGTGAATATACAGAAGCCTATCCTAGAGGACGGACCAACCATTATTGGTTTGATCTTAATCGTGATTGGTTGCCAACGCAGCATCCCGAAAGTCAAGGACGAATTCGTAATTTTCATGAATGGTATCCAAATATTCTAACGGATCATCACGAAATGGGAACCAATAGTACGTTCTTTTTTCAGCCTGGTATTCCATCCCGAACGAATCCAATTACCCCAAATCGAAATCAAGAGTTAACTGGAATGATCGCAGAATTTCATGCTGAAGCATTAGACGAAATTGGATCGTTATATTATTCTAAAGAATCTTTTGATGATTTTTACTATGGAAAAGGGTCTACTTATCCGGATGTAAAAGGAAGTATTGGAATCCTATTCGAACAAGCAAGTTCTCGTGGTCATTTACAAGAAAGCGCCAATGGATTATTAAGTTTTCCTTTTACGATTCGTAACCAATTACGAACTTCTATTTCTACTTTAAAAGCAGGCGTGAATCTGCGAAAAGAACTATTAAGTTATCAAAGAGATTTCTATCAGTCTGCAAAAAAAGAAGTGACCGCTGCGACTGTAAAAGGATATGTTTTTGGAAATCCAGAGGATCAATATCGGACCCGTGAATTTGTGAAAATATTACTACGTCATAATATTGAAGTAAAACAGTCTACAAAAAATCAACGTGTTGATGGGATGGAATTCTTAAAAGAGAAGACCTATTCAGTTTCAATGGATCAACCACAATATCGTTTGCTGAGAGCAATTTTTGAAAAGACGACTGAATTTCCAGATAGCTTATTTTATGATGTTTCTGCTTGGACTTTACCACTCGCTTTCGGACTTAATTATGCGGAGGTTAGCGGTGATAAAATGGGAAGCAAAGTTGTCACAGAAAAAATGATGGAAGAACTAGCATATCCAGCATTAGAAAAATCTAACTATGCTTATTTATTGTCCTGGAACGAATACCTTTCACCTGCTGCACTTTATGCGATCCAAAAAGCTGGACTGAATACAAAGTTGGCCAACCGATCACTTACCTGGCAAAAAGAGGGAAGAACGGAACGAGCTGCTACCGGATCTATTTTGATTCCAGTAAAAAATAATCAGAAATTGAGTGCAGATGAAATTTATAACCTAGTAAGCGATATTCAAAAAAAATACGCTGTCGACATCAAGCCAATCGCTTCTGGAAACACCAGTGGAATCAATTTGGGAAGTCCTTCCTTTACCGCGCTCGATCAGCCGGAAGTATTGCTGGTCGTGGGACGAGGCGTGACGAGTTATGACGCTGGAGAGGTTTGGCATTTATTGGATCAGCGATATGATATGGCGGTTTCTATGGTAGAAATGGATCGACTAGGACGAATTGATTTGAGCCGTTATAATGTAATGGTTTTACCCAATGGTAGTTATGGAAACTTAACGGCTATCGATGATTTAAAAGATTGGATTAAAGCAGGCGGAACTTTGATCGCAAATCGTGGAGCCATCAATTGGGCGAAAGGAAAAGGAATTGCGAACGTAAAATACAAGTCTAGTAAAGCAGGCAAAGGTCCTCGACAGATACCTTATAATCGTCGTTCGACCATCAGTGGTGCACAAGTAATTGGAGGCGCTATTTTTGAAACCAAAGCAGACTTAACGCACCCTTTACTTTATGGATATAACCAAGATCGAATTCCGGTCTTTCATCGTGGCACCCAGTTTTTAGAGATCACTGGCAACCAATATGCTACGCCATTGACCTACACCAATAATCCAGTAATGAGTGGTTATATTTCTAGTAAGAATTTGAAAACACTTAAAAATTCTGCCGCAATTACGGTTAATCGTTTAGGACGAGGTCGAGTAATTAGTATGGTTCCAAATCCTAACTTTAGAGCTTTCTGGTACGGAACCAATAAATTATTTGCTAATGCCATTTTCTTTGGTAATACGATTAGCAGTCAAGCTGCCAATTCTGCACCACCTAAAAAGAAGGAAGAAGATAAGTAAGTTGGATTTTTTGATGTGCGGATGTACAGACTGATTTTGACTTTTTAGAATATACTAGACCATCTTTGATTATAAGGAGATTTAGTGAAAGGAAATATTAAAAATAAAACTAGAAATGGTCGATCTTTTTACCAAAAGGATCGGCCATCTTTTTTATAAAAGATACCATCACAGGTCGATCTCTTTGAATGAAGAGGCGACCATTTTTTAATTTAATGCACTAATTTCTAAGGTATTTATTTTGCTTTCATTCTTAACTTATTTGTGACAGGGCATGGCATAATTTTGGCTTTAAGCTATAGATATTATAACCCACGCTACCTTTTAAAGGTAATTAAACACAAAGTAGTGAGTCAAAAACAAGGAGTTTTAATCCTTTTCTTATTGATTGCTCCATTTATAGCATGCTCTCAGGTACTCACAAATGGCTGTGATGAAGCCAACTTCGGAGTAGATGCGGATCTTAATGCCAACGGTTCTCAGTTTGGTGGTGCACAATCTAATCAAAATAATACCGACGACTGGTTCTATAATCCCGGCGTATATCTAGGCTCGGGAGTAGGAATCATTGATACGACCGGTGCTTTTCAGATGCAACAGGCGCTGCAAAATGGTGCCAATAATGAAATGCTGATCGGCATGAGTATTCCACTTAATTCCCTAAACTCTAACGGAACCAGAAACCTTGACGCGATCTACGCTCGTGATCAATATGGAGGTACTCGAGCCACCGATAACACAGCCTATACTTCTGCCAGTAAAAATGGAGAAAATCCCGAAATCTGGAATACGGGACCCATGAATGTTACGCCCAAAAATGATTTGATTGATTGTTATGGACACCTGCGAAGAAATGGTGCGGCTGGTACGGATGACCTTTGGTTGTTTACCTCATTTTCTAGAGTAGCAAATACTGGAAGTAGTTATTTTGATGTAGAACTATATGCCAGCGATATCTTTTATAATGGG
>CALGJS010000025.1 GCA_937927835.1 uncultured Saprospiraceae bacterium
TTGTTACGACGATCTCTAAAGGCATAACCCATTGCCTTGTCTACAGCATTTTTGGCTACTGTATAAACCTTACTACGAGCACCGAAATAACCACGGGCTGCTTTTAAAATTTTCTTACGTCTTTTTCGGGACGCTACCGAATTTACCGATCTAGGCATATTTAAAGGATTTAGTACAGCGGAGGGATTCGTTAGAATGCTTTAAACCTTCGCTCTCGTTAAAAAAATACAATGTGTTTGACTTTATTTTAGAATTTTTTTTAAAGATACCAAATAGAGATTTTTGATCAGATTGAGGCTCTTTTTTGAGTGCATAGCCTAGCTATGGACGATAAAAAAGCCGAAAAGCTGGACAAAAAGATCATTTGGGAGCATATAAATTTTTTTGGAATAAAGTCTATATACAAAGCAAGTGCTTGATACGCTTCTCATCCGCTTTAGATACTAAAACAGTATCACGCAGACGAAGCTTTCTTTTCTTGGACATCTTAGTCAAAATGTGTGACTTATAAGCTTGTCCTCTTTTAATTCTCCCTGAACCAGTTACTTTGAATCGCTTCTTAGTCCCTGAGTGGGTCTTCATTTTAGGCATAATAATATTATTTTTTTGAAATAGATTGCAAATGTAAGCAATATAGCGGAAGTAAACAACCATACTACTGTACATTTTAGGGCTGAAGCTACTCTCCGGTGGCACTGCTGGAAATTAGGAGGCACGAAATGGAAAAATGTCTAGCTCTGTGGCCGTAGGCACTAAGTTGTTGATTAGTTAATCGGTGGATCAGTCACGTATTACGCAATGCTAACGTAACAATATATGATTTCTCTCTTACGCTAGTATTGCCTAATGTTTGACCGACCACTGAATTTGGTCTTTTTTATGAAAAAACGTACCTTGACAGAACCAAAGAGAAAAGTAGCATATGGAAGAAAAACAAGAGGAATTATACAAGTTGAAACTGAAAGCACTAGAAAAAAAGGCAAAGGGGACTTTCCAAAAAGTCAATTGTCCTAGTTGCGAGACGGCTATACCTTCCGATAATATCAATATTCAAGATAAAATTGCTAAATGTGGCGGCTGTCACGCCGTATTCCCGCTTGACTTATCCTTTCAACATAAGATTAACGAATTACTTAGCGCTCGTAAGCCCAAACAAACGATACTTCGCCCTGAAGGAATTGATCTATATGCTTATCAAAATGAGCTGGAAATTGCAATCGGACAACCAACTTCATTCTTAGATATATTTCCGTGGATTTTTTGGCCAATCTTTCCAATTTTCTTTACCGTAATTTTCTTTACGGATGGATTTCCGTTATCCATCTTGTTGACTACCTGGATGTTAGGTGTTTTTCCTGTTCTTAACGCTATTAATTTTTCTAAGCATAAGATTTATATGACCATGGATGATGTTTATTTTAATATTCAATGGCGGCCTAAAAAATTTGTGAAAGACAAGCGGTTTTTAGTTCGAGATATTGATCAATTGTATGTTAGGAGTATTAATGGAATGTATCAAGTGCTGATGGTCTTAAACCAGGAGAATGGTCAAAAAGAGATTCCTTTGATGTCGGTGAGAAGTCTTGCCAAGGCAAAATATTTAGAGCAGGAAATTGAAAAATATCTAAAGATTGAAGATCGAGAAATCCTAGGTGAGGTAAAGTAAAGAAGCGAATACTACACTTGTAATATCCGCTTCTTCGTATTTGTATGAGAGTAATAAACAGAGCCTAATCAAAAGGATCTGCTTGCTTTAAGTGTCTAATTTTTCTTTTTAGAAGACTTAGCTGATTTCTTAGGAGCAATCATTACGGTCATTCTTCGACCTTCCAGTTTTGGTAAATTCTCTGGAACTCCTTTTTCTTCTAATTCTTTTAGTAAACGAAGTAAAAGTAACTCACCTCGATCTTTAAAGACAATAGAACGACCACGGAAGAATACATAAGCTTTCACCTTTGAACCTTCGTCTAAGAAATTTAAGGCGTGCTTAAGTTTAAAAGCAAAATCGTGATCATCTGTATTGGGACCAAAACGAATCTCCTTGATAACTGTTTTTACTGCCTTAGATTTGATTTCTTTCTCTCGTTTCTTTTTCATGTAAAGAAACTTCTTGTAGTCGATAATTTTACAAACTGGAGGATCTGCTTTAGGAGAGATTTCTACCAAGTCTAGTTCCATTCGTTGAGCCCATTCTAAGACTTGTCGAGTAGGGTAGACATCAGGGGAGATTTTTTTTCCCAGTAGTTCACTTAATTGTTCCAAATTATCACCTACTAAACGAATATTAGGAACGCGAATACGATCATTGATTTTGAATTGAGGTTCCCGTTCGATGGGTCTATAAGAGCGTCTTTTTGCCAATATGCTTTTTTTTAATTAAAAATGAATTTCAAAACTACCGAAAAAACAAAACCTTTTGATAGTCTCTGTATGGATAATCGTAAAAATACCTAAAAAGTTCCTGAATGAAGGATTTTATTTGAAAATAAAAAAAACTTACCGAATTCTACCTGAATTTGAGGCATTTTACCTTGTTTTTAAACAACTACAAAAGAAAAACCCCAAACAATAAGAATTGTTCAGGGCTTTCATTTATTCTATCAGTGATTTCCCACTAAAGGTACGTGGAATAAATATTATTCTTCTACATCGGTATTTACACCTTTTTCACCTTTTGGTAGATTGATTTTGAGTTCATCACCCGCCTTATTCAGAACAGCGCTCATCACACTTCCTTCTGGAGGATTATTATTTAAAATAAACTCTGCCAACGGATCTTCGATGTATTTCTGAATCGCACGGTGTAGAGGTCTTGCCCCGAATTGAGGATCAAACCCTTTTTCCGCTACAAATTCTTTTGCTTTCTTGTTCAATTTGAGTTTATAACCCATACCGTCCAATCGCTTGTACAAATCCTTCAGTGTAATATCGATAATTTTAAAGATATCATCTTGATCTAAGCTATTAAAGATAACCACATCATCAATACGATTCAAAAATTCAGGAGAGAAGGTACGCTTCAATGCTGATTGAATCACTCCTTTACTGGTATCTTCCGCCGATTCCTGTCGAGCCTGTGTAGCAAAACCAACACCTTGACCGAAGTCTTTCAGTTGACGTACACCAATATTAGAAGTCATGATAATCAAAGTATTTTTGAAATCAACCTTACGACCTAGTCCGTCCGTTAACTGACCATCGTCTAACACCTGTAATAAGATATTATAAACATCTGGGTGTGCTTTCTCAATTTCATCAAGCAGTACTACTGAGTAAGGCTTACGTCGAACTTTTTCAGTCAACTGTCCACCTTCTTCGTAACCAACGTATCCCGGAGGCGCACCGATTAAACGACTCACAGAGAATTTCTCCATGTACTCACTCATATCGATTCTGATCAAGTTATCTTCTGAATCAAAAATATATCGAGACAATGCTTTTGCTAATTCAGTTTTACCTACCCCGGTAGGTCCAAGGAAAATAAAGCTACCAATTGGCTTAGAAGGATCTTTCAACCCTACTCGGTTACGTTGAATGGCTTTAGTGATCTTGGTAATTGCTTCGTCCTGACCGATGATTACATCTTGTAAATCTTTGGTCATACCAACGAGCTTATTACTTTCACTTTGAGCTACTCTTCTAACTGGAATACCAGTCATCATCGAAACTACTTCTGCAATATCCTCTTCGTCTACCGGATAACGCTTCGTTTTAGCTTCTTCTTCCCACTCCATTTTAGCAAATTCAAGCTGGCGAACCAGTTTAGATTCGTCATCACGCAGATCAGCAGCTTTTTCGTATTGCTGATTCTTAACCGCTTGATTTTTCTTTTCCTTTAGCTCTTCAATCTTCTTTTCTAGATCTTCTACATGCTTAGGAACGTGAATATTTTTTAGGTGCACTCTTGCTCCTACCTCATCAAGTACATCAATCGCTTTGTCCGGTAAAAATCGGTCGCTGATATAACGATCACTCAAACTTACACAAGCTTCGATCGCTTCGTCTGTGTAGCTAACGTTGTGGAAGTCTTCGTATTTAGGTTTAATATTATTCAAAATGTGTACTGCTTCTTCTGCCGACGGCGGATCTACCACTACTTTTTGGAATCTACGATCTAAGGCACCATCTTTTTCGATGTGCTGACGGTATTCGTCCAAGGTAGAAGCACCAATACATTGGAGTTCACCTCTGGCAAGAGCTGGCTTAAAGATGTTCGACGCATCTAATGATCCAGTCGCGCCACCTGCACCAACAATAGTGTGGATTTCATCAATAAATAGGATGACGTCCCGAGACTTTTCCAATTCATTCATGATAGCTTTCATTCGCTCCTCAAATTGACCACGGTACTTGGTACCTGCCACTAGAGCTGCCAAATCGAGCATAACGATCCGCTTATTAAATAGCGTTCTAGAAACTTTACGCTGGTTGATACGCAGTGCTAGTCCTTCTACGATTGCTGTTTTACCTACTCCAGGTTCTCCAATCAAAATTGGATTATTCTTTTTACGACGACTCAGAATCTGAGAAACTCGCTCAATTTCAGTCTCACGACCAATAATTGGATCAAGCTTGTCCTCTTCAGCTAGTTTGGTAATATCACGACCAAAATTATCTAGTACCGGTGTACGAGACTTGCTGTTGCCTTTGCGTTGGTAACGGGAAGCATCCTCTTCTTCAAATGGTTCTTCTGATTCAGAAGGTGCCTGATTGAAAATGTCTGGAGAGACAGAATCCGATTCCTGGCGCACAAAATCCAATTCGGATTTGAATACATCGTAATCTACTTCAAATTGATGTAGAATGCGAGAAGCCAGATTATCTTTATTTTTTAAAATAGAAAGCATCAGATGTTCTGGTGAAATCTCTTCGGCCTTCATCATCTTTGCTTCAAGGAAAGTAACTTTCAGGACCTTCTCGGCTTGCTTATTGAGTGGCAAATTACCAACGTTCAAGGCAGCACGGCCAGAAGGATTACGAGAAATTGAATCCTCAATGGTTTGTTTTAGATCAGAAGTATCAACTTCTAAACTGTCTAGTACTCGGACAGCTAGGCCGTTGTTTTCTTGCATGATACCCATCAGGAGGTGTTCAGTTCCAATGTAATCGTGTCCCATTCGAATCGCTTCATCACGACTCTTAGAGATTACTTGCTTGACTTTCGGTGAGAATCTTTTGTTATTCATACTGTGTAATCTTCAATTTGGTCTACCGTGAAATTAGGTAGAATGTGTGAGACAATATTAAGACAAATTAGCCAAGTAAACAACCTTTAAAAAGGATTCTGCCTATTTAGAAATTGCTAACTTTTATTATTTCTTCTGTAAAAATAATGCCACTATAAATGAATCATTAATATGTGATGTAAATTTATAATGTTTTTGGTCATT
>CALGJS010000026.1 GCA_937927835.1 uncultured Saprospiraceae bacterium
TGATTTTCCTTGTGTTCAATATCACCACACCTTAGGGGTGACTGCTAAAAATGAAGCAGGTGAAACATATAATGCAGATGAAGCTGCTTTAGTTGATTTCTCTTACGGAGTAGTTGATCAAGGATATCAAGGTAGTTTGACAGATCGTTCGGTAATTTATACTACGAATCTCAAAGACCTTCCAGCAGAAATTGCACATATAGAAGAAAAGCGAGAAGAAGCGCAACACTTGAACTCTAAAACGCTTTATCCTGGTCACGAATATTTATATGAAAACGGTCACCACTGGGGCATGTATGTAGACATGAACGCCTGTACTGGTTGTTCAGCATGTACGGTTGCGTGTATGGCAGAGAATAATGTTCCTGTAGTTGGAGCAAAAGAAGTGAGTAGGCACCACGAAATGACTTGGTTAAGGATTGATCGATATTTCTACGGAGATGCAGAAAATCCGAATACTGCTTACCAACCGATGATGTGTCAGCACTGTGATAATGCTCCTTGTGAGAACGTTTGTCCGGTAGCAGCAACGAACCACAGTTCTGAAGGTTTGAACCAGATGGCTTATAACCGTTGTGTAGGTACTCGATACTGTGCAAATAACTGTCCTTATAAAGTACGTCGTTTCAACTGGATGGATTATACTACTGCGGATATCTTCCCAGCGAATCAGATTGATCTAAACGAAGAGTCTGTTCCTTACGGTGCCGATAACTTGACACGAATGGTGCTAAACCCAGACGTAACAGTTCGATCTAGAGGAGTAATTGAGAAGTGTAGCTTCTGTGTTCAAAGAATTCAAGAAGGAAAGCTAACTGCGAAGCGTGAACAACGTAAGCTAAGAGATCAAGACGTGAAGACGGCTTGTCAAACGGCTTGTCCTACTGGTGCAATTGTCTTTGGAGATATGAACAATAAAAAAGGCGAATTGAATAAAGCATTGGATCACAATCCATTAGTTTATATCGCTTTGGAAGAAATCAACGTACAATCTTCCGTACGCTATACAGCAGTAGTGAATAACCGAGATGAAAGCTTAGATGCTTAGTTAGAGATTGTTCCTGTAAATTGTGTCGGCGGGCGAGGCTTCCTTTAGGATTAGAGGCGCGGGCGGCAAAATGACAGAATTTATTGAAGAGTCTCCTTAGTAGAATAGAAATTTAGAATATTAAAATTTATGTTTGACACCGCATTTAAAAAGGTGTTTATCATTAGAATAATTTATAAATATGAGTGCGATAGTTTCACCAGTTAGAAAACCCTTAATTACGGGTAGCAAAAGCTACCATGATATTACGGAAGATCTAGTTAGCCCAACGGAAAAGACCCCTAATTCATTATGGGTGATTACTTTTCTGATGTCCATTTCCCTACTTGGATTTGGTCTATTTTGCATTGCTTGGACGGTCTGGAATGGAATCGGTACCTGGAATCTTAACCGTACAATCGGTTGGGGATGGGATATTACCAATTTCGTTTGGTGGATTGGTATCGGACACGCCGGAACCTTGATTTCTGCGATTCTTTTACTCTTCCGGCAGAAATGGCGAACGGGTGTTAACCGGGCAGCAGAGGCGATGACGATCTTTGCGGTAATCTGTGCGGCACTCTTCCCTGGTATTCACGTAGGACGGGCATGGGTAGTATTTTACTTTTTCCCTTACCCTAACACACGTGGACCTTTATGGGTAAACTTTAACTCTCCACTGCTCTGGGATTTATTTGCGATTAGTACTTACTTCACCGTATCTCTATTATTCTGGTACACAGGTTTAGTACCTGATTTTGCAACAGTTCGTGACCGTGCAACAGGGATGAGAAAGAGCATTTATAATTTCCTTTCTTTTGGTTGGACTGGTTCTGCAAAGCACTGGCAACGTTGGGAGTCTTTATCCCTTGTATTAGCTGGACTTGCAACACCACTGGTACTTTCTGTACACACCATTGTATCTTTTGATTTCGCTACTTCCGTAATTCCTGGATGGCATACCACGATCTTCCCTCCCTACTTCGTAGCAGGAGCGATCTTCTCTGGTTTTGCGATGGTACTTACGTTAATGATTATTACTCGAAAGGTTTTAGGACTGGAAGATTATATTACTATTGAGCACGTAGAATCGATGAACAAGGTAATCTTGGTAACAGGAACCATGGTAGGAGTTGCCTACTTAACGGAATTATTTATCGCCTGGTACTCAGGTTATGTATATGAACAGTTTGCATTCTTTAATAGAGCACTTGGGCCATACTGGTGGTCGTACTTTGGAATGATGTTCTGTAACGTACTTTCTCCACAGTTCTTCTGGTCGAAAAAGATTCGCCGAAGTTTAACTTGGACTTTCTTCTTATCCATCGTAGTAAATATCGGGATGTGGTTTGAGCGATTCGTAATTATCGCAACGACTTTAGCTCGTGATTATTTACCATCAAGTTGGTCTTACTACACACCTACCTGGGTGGAGATGGGAATCTACTTAGGAACGATTGGATTATTCTTTACCCTTTATCTTGGATTTACAAGAGTAGCACCGGTAGTAGCCGTAGCGGAAGTAAAGAGTATTTTGAAGAGTTCTGGAGACCAGTATGTTGGTCCAAATGCAACACATGCTAAGCAGCATGGTGCAGCAGTTGATAATCACTAGAAATAAAATTTAAGTAACTATTTAGGCCGGTTAGTTTTTGTACTAACATAATTTTAAATAAAAGAAGAAGGCCAATAGCAAAAGGCTAATAGCCAATAGCAAAAAAAAATAATTATGCAAAAAGGTCACACGGAAGTTTTATACGGATTGTACAACGACGAGGAGATTTTACTCGACGCAGTTCGTCAGGCCAAAAAAGATCACCTAGATATCATGGATGTTCTTACGCCTTTCCCAATTCACGGTTTAGATCCGATTTTAGGATTAGCGGAGTCACGTCTGCACCAAGCTGGATTTGTCTACGGAGCAACAGGTACTTGTACTGCCTTTTTATTTATGACTTGGGTATTTACGAGAGATTGGCCGATCATTTTTGGTGGTAAACCTTACTGGTCCGTTCCTGCTTTTATTCCGATTACGTTTGAGTTAACGGTACTATTCGCAGCAATTGGAATGGTAGTTACCTTTTATGTGATTTGCGGACTTGGACCTGGAGTAACTAATGAAGTTTTAGATAATAGAATTACAGATGATAAATTCTGTATCGCTTTCCAGACGAATGGATACTCTGATGATCAAATCAATAATTTAAAATCATTTTTAAGTAACACCGGAGCAGAAGAAATCAGCACCAAAGTACTCTAAGGAATAAGTTAATAACGAATTTCTAAAAAATTCGATAAGATTAAAATTAATTGTTCAATGAAATATAGCATAAAATTAAATTTGTTCATCCTCTTTTTTGCAATTCTGATTCTCAGTAGTTGCGGAAAGCCTAGTAAGAACGATCCTGGTTCGGAATACATGCCGGATATGGCACACTCCATTGCTTACGAAGCAAATATTTACAACTACTATTATAATAATACTTGGGACACAAAAAGTGTCAAAGATTTAAAGTCGTTGTCTATTCCTGGTCAACCAGTAGCTGGTACTATCCCGCGTGGATATGCAGGGGTTGCGATGAGTAAAACTGGCAAAGCGAAGCGCGATGTAATGAATACCTTAAGTGGTGCTTCTTCTACTTCTTCGATCGCTGTTCCAGTAAACGGTAGTGTTCCTTTCTATTATGCAAATACGGAAGAAGAACGTTTAAGAGCAACTGCTGAAATGATCGAAAATCCTTTCCCAATTACAGAACGAGGATTGGCAGAAGGAAAAGAACTTTATAATATCTTCTGTGGAATTTGCCACGGTAAGAAAGGAGATGGTCTTGGATATTTAGTTGCGGATGAAAACGTAAACGCTAAATACCCAGCACAACCTGCCAACCTTATTCAAGGAGATTTACTGACGGCTTCTAACGGTCGTTACTACTTCGCGATCATGCACGGTAAAAACGTGATGGGTGGTTACGCAGATAAAATTTCTTATGAAGAACGTTGGAACGTAATTCACCACATTCGATCTTTACAAGCTGCTGCTACTAAGACGAAGTATAATGCTAAAGTGAATACTTTAAATAATATCGAAATTCCTGGTGAAAGCCTACCGCCAATCGCTTCTGATATGAGCGACCATGCGGATGATCACGGTCACGGTGTAGAACATCAGGAAGGAGATCATGGTCATGATGCGCACGGACAGGATGCAGATCATTCTCACGATGATGACCATTCACACGAGGGAGACGATCATTCTCATGATGGAGGAGATCATGGAAATCATAAATAATAAAAGAAAAGCAAGCCATCGGGCAACCGTTGGATTGGACTTTAAATAAATTTGAATTTTAAGTAATGAATACAGATCACGCTACTATTGATCATTCTAAGGATATCAAAAATTTTGTTTTCGAAGGGAAGCAAAAAACGACACTGCTTGCATTTATCGTGCTGGGAATCCTTTGTATGGCTGCGACCTTTTTTATTGGTGAAGACGGAGCCAATAGATTTTGGACAAACTATCTGCATAATGCGGTATTCTTTTTAGGAATGTCGTTTGTTGCTACGTTTGTACTTTCCGCTTTTATGCTGGCGTATGCCGGATGGCACGTTGTCATGAAGCGAGTATGGGAAGCTTTTATGTTATTTTTACCAGTAGGGCTGATTATGATGCTAGTGGTAATTGTAGGGCTCTGGATGCACGGTCACCATTTATACCATTGGTCGATGGATGGAATTGCAGATCCTACTTCTCCTAATTACGATAGAATTCTAGCTGGAAAAGTTCCATTCTTAAATAAATACTGGTATACCTTTGGTACGCTAATTATTGTTGGTATTTGGACATTCTTTGCCTACCGTTTACGAGCATTGTCTTTAAAAGAAGATGCAGAAGGAACAACGGATTATGTGATCCACCAACAAATGAAAAAAGTAGCTGCTATCTTTTTACCAATTGGTGCTTTTACCAGTGCTGCTTTAGTTTGGCAGTGGGTAATGAGTATCGACGGCCACTGGTACAGTACACTATTTGCTTGGTATGCAACTGCAAGTTGGTTTGTAGCAATGCTTGCTTTAACAATTTTGATTTTAATCTACCTTAAATCAAAAGGATATTACAAAGCAGTAACAGCAGAACACCTACACGACTTAGGAAAATATATGTTCGCTTTCTCTGTCTTCTGGACTTACCTATGGTTCTCACAGTTTATGTTAATCTGGTATGGAAACAACGGGGAAGAAACCGTTTACTTTAATCTTCGTCGCCATAATTATACGATTCTGTATTTTGGTAACCTAGTATTAAACTTCGTTTTACCATTTTTGATTCTAATGCGTAACGATACAAAACGAAAATATGGAACACTTGGTTTCACGGCAGTAATTGTATTCTTTGGACACTGGTGGGATTATTTCAACATGATCAAGCCAGGTGCAAGATTGAATGCTGAGCATGCACATCACGCAGGTGACCACGGTCATGATGCAGCGCATGGTGCAGCAGATGCAGCACACGGTGCGGCAGGACATGCAGCGGAACACGGTGCAGATGTGGTACACGCTGCTGGTCACGCAGTAGAAGCAGGAACCGAATTTGCAATGGGCTTTACCATTCCTGGTTTATTAGAGTTAGGTACATTTTTAGGCTTTTTAGCATTCTTCCTCTACTTCGTTTTTAGTAGACTAGAAAAAGCAGCATTAATGCCAAAAAATGACCCTTATATGGAGGAAAGTTTACACCATCACGTATAAAATACTGTTATATTAGAAACACAGGCTGAATAATTATTTTACTAAACTTCAGTACCTTAATTTAGATAAAAATGACAACATTATTGATTTTTCTTTGTATCCTTTTGATTTCCGTTGTAGTCGTACAAATCGGTAAGATGACCGAATTGTCTGCGCGTATTCGTGGACAAGAAGATGCAGAGGCTAGCAGCAATACATTCAATGCGAACATGATGATCGTCTTCCTTGTGGGATTCTTGATCTTCTGTGTTGGTACCTCCATTTATTACAAAAACTCTCTATTGGGTTACGGTCCTCACGGATCTGCTTCCGTTCATGGAGATGAAATGGATTCTATCTGGAATCTAACCTTATTTTTCACTGGGATTGTATTTGTACTTACCCACATCGCTTTATTCTATTTCTCTTGGAAATATAAGGGCGTAAAAGGACGTAAGGCTTTATTTATTTCTCACGATAATAAACTTGAGGTTATTTGGACCACGATTCCTGCAGTAGTAATGTGCTTTTTGGTAGTACAAGGACTGGTTGCTTGGAATAAGATCATGGCCGATGTTGGACCAAACGAAGACCATATTGAAATTGAAGCAACCGGACAGCAGTTCTTCTGGACAATTCGGATGTCTGGGCCAGATGGTCTAATTGGGGAAAAATACTACCGTGATATATCTGCGACCAATCCATTGGGTCAGGTATGGACGGATGAGAAGAACTTAGATGATATCGTTTCGACTGGCGCAGGTGATATAATCAAGTTACCAGTTGGTAAAAAAGTTCGAGTGCGTATCACCGCAAAGGACGTACTACACAATTTTGATTTGCCACACTTCCGTGTAAAAATGGATGCGATTCCTGGTCTTCCGACTTATTTCGTGTTCACACCGAAGATTACAACCGAAGAATATCGTGAAAACTTATTAGAAAAAGATCGTGATGGAAATCCACTATATCCTGAATGGTATGACCTTTACGATGAGACGAGTCCTGAGTTAGGAAATCGTGGAGAGAATTTCAATTTTGAGTTGGCTTGTGCAGAGCTTTGTGGAAAAGGACATTATTCTATGCGTCGTATTTTTGAGATCGTTACGCAAGAAGAATATGACAACTGGTTGGCAACACAAAAATCTTACTTCTTCTCTAATATTCGAGGAACAGATGAAGACCCTTATGGTAATCAATTGTTTGATGCTGAAATTAGAGGCCGCAAGCAAGTTTTCCGTGATGCTTACACAAAAGCATTAGAAGCGACTGAACCAATGGACAAGATCATTCGATTGGACAATATTACTTTTAATACAGGATCTGCGGTATTAACGCCATTGTCAAAGTATGAGCTGACCAACGTCATGGAAGTAATGAATGAAAATCAAAATCTAACCATCGAGTTAGGTGGACATACTGATAGTGCTGGTAATGATGAGAATAACATGGCTTTGTCCAACAAAAGAGCACAAGAGGTGTTTAACTGGTTAACTTCCAAAGGAATCGCTGAAAACCGAATGGTGGCAGTTGGGTTTGGAGAAACTAAACCAGAAGTTCCAAATGACTCTCCAGAAAATATGGCGAAAAACCGTAGAACAGAGTTAAGAATTTTGACGCAGTAATAGCGACATTAAAAAGAAAAAAAACAATAAAGGTATTTCAATTTTTAAATAGGCTACCACATTTTAAAAATTAGAAATTTAATAAATTATTTATTATGGCTTACGTTTTAGAATACGACGAGGATCTATTGATCGAAGAGCAAGGATTTGA
>CALGJS010000027.1 GCA_937927835.1 uncultured Saprospiraceae bacterium
AAGGTATACGACAAAAAGGATTACCCGGCTGGCAAACACTTTGGTTGGGCTGGTCAAAATTTAAAAAAATGATGGAGGGCATTGTGCTGTCAAATAATTTTTTTAATACCACGTAAAAAGATATGGGTAAACTACACCTGCCGGTAGGCAGGCGATCGAGTGAAGCAAATAGCCAAAAGCAAAATGCAAATAGCATATCTATACGCTACTTTTAATTTTAACTACTGATTCGCATTATTCATTAAAAAATTCTTCATTAAATAAAAAAATCCTAATCAGACGCCAATCTAATTAGGATTTTTTTTATTCATCAAAAAACACGATAGTAGTGCATTATTAATTAAAAAACACACGATTAAAGTGTCATTATTAATTATTAATTAAAACATTATTCATTAAAACATTCTTAATTAAAAACTACTTACTACCTTTCTTCATACTATCCATTGCCTTTCCGCCCCATTCAGCGATAGACTTTTCGTTTAGTCGAACATAGTCCATGTTACCTGCTGTCTTAGCCATTTCCATAGATTTCATAGCAGAAGCGATGGCAGATTTTTTGTCACCCATCTTAGCCTCGATTAAAGACTGAAGACGTAGCTGCCAGAATTTAGCATCTTTCTTATTAGCCATTTTGATCCAGTCCAAAGCTTTGGTCATGTCCTTATCGTTGTCGTAGAAATAACGAGCAGCAGTGTAGTAATCACCACGCGAAGTACCAGCCATAGCACGGTCGATATCTTTCATAACAGATTTGTCAACGTCAGAGCTTACGGTAAAAGCAGCTACGGTCTTATCCCACATCATAGCGACTTGAGCGCTGTTGATCTTATTGTTGATAGGCATGATTGTGAAAGTCTCTACCGTCATGCCGCTGTTTGTAGAAGGAACACTAACCCGTGCTACTTCATCTGCCGCTACCCATTCTCGAGGAACACCCCAGTGCGTAGTGTTTTTGTAAAGAATGATGTCCCAGGAAGTTTTTCCAGGTACTGCATAAATGGCATATTTACCAGCTTTTACTTCTTTACCTTCTACGGTTACATCAGTAGAAAAAGAGATCTTAGTAGATGCATTGGCACCAGTTCTCCAAGTTTCACCGAAAGGTACAAGACCATCTGCAGCAAAAATGGTACGTTCTTTCATGCTAGGACGAGAGTATTCGATGGTTACTTCCGTTAGTCCGATCATGGTTTCCATTTTCATGGTAGGACTAGGCTGTGGAGTCTTGATTTGTGCATTCAGCGAGAAGCTGCTCACCAGCAAGCAAAGAGATAAAAGTGTGTAAGTTATTCCTTTTTTCATTTTGAGAAAATTTAAAATTTGGTTAAACAAAATTATAATTCATTGAGCTTCTGTTTACTAAACTTTTAAAGTTTAGTAAACAGAAGCTACAGAAGCGATTACAAAGTTACGCTATTTAGAAATTCCAGTTTAGTCCAAAACGGAAAGTCAGCGGAATATTTGTTGGGTTTTGGTCTAGGAAGTTATAAAGTGCCATGATCTCGTAGCCGATAAGTCCGCCACCCGACGATTGATATCCTACTCCAAGATAGAAATTTTCTCTGTTTTCTTGAAAGATAAATCGGTCAGCAGCATCATTTAAGTTTGAAACACCTCTAATCTCGTATTCTACTTGTGCAAAAATAGTCTCTGTAAACTTACCTCGGGCGAATGGACCTATTCCCCAAAACATATAACGTGGGTTTGTGCCGACATCAAAAATTTCGAAATAATCTACCGCTAGGCGAGGACCAACCGAAAGAATGTCATTTATCTTATATCCGACCATAGGAGAAAGTCCTAAAAGCATGGTGTTAACACCATTAGAGCCACCAAAATTTAAGTTAAATCCACCTCCATACCAAAGTCGGTGTGCAAATCCACCACTTTCATCAAAGTATTCTTCGGTAGAGTCTTTTTTCTTCTTTTTCTTTTTTGAGCGCTGTGCCTCAGCAGTTGAGATACCTATCACGAGGGTAAAAAGCAACAAGAGGCTGAAAATTCTAGTGATCTTTTTCATGTTTAAACCTGTTTTTAGAGATTAGGTAAAATTAAAAATTTAAAACTTTGGCGAAATTAGGAAATTTAGTTAAGCTCTTACGCATTTGTTGGTATTCTAATTTGAGTAAGAAGGAGATTTCCTGATGTCTTGATAGGATAACGTTAAAATTTGATGGAATGTTGACCAAAGTATGTCACCAAATAGAATAGCAGACTTAAAAAAATGTTAATTATCTATTCTAGTTAAATTAAAAGACGGGGGAAGTTGTCGGCCAGGATTGACCAAAGATTGCTGCTCGAGATATTGAATCCAGGCGGCAGCTCGCTTGCTACTGGAAAAGTCGTAAAAAGTCTGGGACTCGTTTAGCTTTTGATGGAAGCCTAAACGATCTTCAAAATGTAATTCTAATACCTTGATGATTCCATAAGTATAATAGTCTCGTTTTCCTCCACTACTACTGACAAAAGGAGCGGCAGCATCATAAGAAAGGATATTGTATATTTTTTGAAAATTCAAACCTTGATTTTCGTCTTCAAAATCAACCCCAAAATCGCGTAGACAATTTCGGTAGAATTCTATTTGAGAAAGCGTTTTATGTTCTTCGATTAATTTTTTACGTTCTTGTTCACTATCTAAATTAAAAATAGGTAACCCAAAATCTTTAACTAGAAAAAAGCGGTTTGGCTCTTGTAGCTCTGGTGCTAGTTGTGGTAATAATTCTAAAACCATAGAAATATCAGCATAAGCAACACGTGCCAAAATAGATTCTTGAATTTTTACCATAGAAGCATGGTCGGTATTCATACTGACAGAAGCCAAGAGTTGTTCGTCAAGCTTTTTACCTAGACTTTCTAACTGAGCAATATTGAATTGCGTTACTTGTTCTTCGAATTCACTTAAGTATTCATTTTCATTAAAATAAGATACTAAGATATTTTTAATTTCATCTGCCTTTTCAAGCGATAAATCGCCACTACCTAGATAACTTAAAAACCAACTAGAACGGAATAAGTTATTATAAAAAGTTCCTTTGTCAATTAGCTCAAAACCTTTGGCTTTTTGTTCTAAAAAACGAAGCATTCGATCTGGTTGATCTACCGTAAAAAGTTTAGGAATATTATCCAACTCTTTATACGAAAACGCAAAAGAATCAAAATACATCAGATCGGTGGATACCAATAACTTAGGATCAACCTGTAATTTTCGAATATCGCGCACAGGTTTTACTTTTCGGAGTGCCCGTAAACATTTGTCTTGATAAATTGGACCATAATGAATCGAAGTAGTGATCTGATTGATGTCTTCGATTTCAAGCGTTTCACTTCCCGCAAGAGAAGCTAACTTTCTTTCAAAAAATATCTTTGCCCAATCTTGGTAGTTATCTCCATTTTCTTTCCACATCTTTGCCCACGGAATTATATCAAATTTCTTTCTTCCTTCTACTTCTGGAAAAGAATAGTTATAAATATTTTCCATAATCGGAGCCAAGTTATCCGCTACCGTTAGAATGATACCTCTTTTTTCAATTAATACTCGGTCGTCTTCTAAAAGCTTGAATAGGTGTGGCACCAGCCCAAGTTCAGGATGCAATCGAATATAGTAAAAAATACGTTTGATCGCAGAAATATCTTCAGTGTTTCGAATAGCTTTGATAATATCTTTGTACTCCTGCGGGGTTGGATTACTCATGATTTTGATGTCCCTTTTATGAATACTCGTTGGATCTTCTAAAAATCCAGCCAAAGAAATATTGTCTGAGTCATCATTGTGCTCATTGATTAATTGTATCAATTGATTTAAGATCCCTTCATCAGCTTCGGTCTGTTGAATTTCTAATAATTTCTGTTGGAATTTTTCATCTTCCAAACTAAATTTATTGAGGTAATAATTACACGCACCGATAGCGCCAATATTCCCAAAGATATCTGCCTTCTTTAAATACAACCTGAGCTGATGATTATCATTTTGAATTTTTTCTAATGATTGAGAATAAAACCAGTCAAGAATTCGACCAATAGAATAATTTATTTCTAGTTTCCCTTCTTGTAAGCAAGCCCAATATTCTACACCTGTAATTTCATCAAGGGTTAGTTGATTGATCAAATCATTTTCAATATTAATTCTAGTGATCGGATCTTCCGCGTTTAGTAATGCATTTAGTTTTGTTGCTATTTCAATAGAAGGTTGATAAGTAATATCATTTTTTCTACAATAGTAAGTCAGCTGGGACAATTGTTCCAGATACTTAAATTGAAAAGAAGGAAGAGATTGATTATAGTTTCTGAACATCTGTCGGTACTTTTCCGACAAAGCAATTACCTCATTAGGTTCTCCCTCTGTTAGTCTTACAAAAGAGGCAATCGCGACCGAATCGTTTCGAGAATTTAGACGACGGAATAATCGTTCGTAATTTTGAGTAGTCTCAATGGCTTCATTTTTATTGACAAAATACTCACGGTTTTCATCCCATTCATAATCGTCGTAATGTGCCGCCCAGTAAATCATATAGTTCGTTCTAGCAACCTGATCTCGTCCAGCGTAGGCACGGGTGGAAAATTCTCCGGTCTTATCATTTACTTGAATATCTAACTTGGTAAGCTGGGTAATTCTTTTGATAATGTTTCTTGCAAGTTTTCTGTTATGCTTGCCTGATTTTTTTCTAATTTTAAATAAATGACCAGCCAAATAGTACATCGCTCTTGGATGTTGCTGATGACATATATCTCGGATAGCATTGTGCTCAATCCATTTATGTTTTCCAGATAAGGATAAAATACGGCCGTAATAGTCAATCTGATCTGTAAAAAAAGTAGAACGAGTATTGAATAGTTTACGATATCCGTGTGCTCGAATCTCTTCGATAGTTGTTAAAGAATCTATCAGGTGATTATATTTTTTTACAAGATTTTTAGTGGTGGTCGCTTCAAAGTGAATGTTGGTTAGATTGGCTAATCTTTCTTGAGAAAACTCAAGACTAAACTGATCCTTATCAATTAGTTTTAATAGGGTATTCAATACTTTAATATCCACGTATTCTTCTAATACTACTACAATAGATTGGTAGATACTGGATTTGTCTGAAAATTTTGCTCTTTTGATTTGGCTACTAGAGAGTAGATCGGTAAGAAAAGAGTAGCCCTCTGATCGTTTAAGCATACCAATTCTTTGAACGCCATCTAACATTAGCGAATCATTAGCAGATTTAAGTGCTTTTTCAATCGCCTGAATATATTGATTCAACAACACAGACTCATCCGTAGCCTGTTCGGTTTCGGGAGCACTGATTTTATACGGAATCTTTCGTTGCGATGGGTCTGTTAGATAATATACTTCTAGAAGGTCTGAATAAACAAGAGAATCTGCCATTTCATAATAGAATCCAAGAAATTCATTTCTAATCAAAGGATTATCAATGACAAATTCTTCTGGACTAAATAAAGTATATTGATTGATGAGTCGGCGAGCTTTGTTTTTAACTTCTGGATTGTTGAGTAAACTTCCCAGATCTCTTAGGGCACGACTATTACCCTCTAAAAGGCTGTTTTCCAGCGTTTTAAGTAGTTTCCGGTAATCTGTATCCGGTGGAACCGTACCATAGGCTACGGAAGTCCAAAAAAGCAACAAGATGGGGATAATGCTTTTCACGCTGATAACAGTTCTTTTTAGCTTAAATTCAAAGCAAGAACTGCACCGAAATATCAGAAATTAAACAACTTCAATATATGATTGGGAAGTTTTTCCTGATTTGATGAGAATTGATACTTATCAAACCAGGAAAAACAAAGGTTGTACTACTCTTTGATCTCTATTTCATCCAGATACCAGATATCATTTTGAACATTGATATAATATCGACCACCCATATAAATCATATTCCAAAAAGCGGAATTATCACTTACACTGCTGATATCTCTATTATAAACGATATCTCGTAATTCTTCAAAATCATCGCTAATCAGCTTAAATTCAAAACCTCGGTTGTCTTGGTGGAAATACTGATCATTTGCCTGATAAACATATTTGGCTGGAGAAGTCGTTCCTACTCGTTCAAACGTTACACCATTATTTTCTGATTTGAGAAATTCAAAAGAACTAAAAGAAGTCATGTAAATAGTACCTCCTTTATCGAAAGCATCTATCGTCCAGCCGCTGGCTACCTGGGAATAATTTCCATTTGCACTTACTTTAAAACCACCATCCTGATGCGTGATATAATAGGCTCCTCCAATAAAGGAAATGCTACTCATAAACTGAGCATTAGATCTCATCTCAGGAATATCCACCACACTTATTACCTCCACAGAGATAAACTCTTCTTTGGTTCCACTCAGGGTAATATCTACGATGACTACGCCAAGATTACTACCACTCGCACGATTTAATTCAACCGGAAACGCTAGCTGGGTTGAATTATCATTAAAGGCTCCTACATCTTTCGCAGCCGTTCCTTCCAAGCTAATAGTTGTTCCAGCAGGTACAGGGATATCATTGACGATTAAGTCAAAAATTTGATTGGAATTTCTAGCTAAATGAAACTCTGCAACGTTTTTACCATTTTTTTCAACAAAACGAGTGAAAACCCAGTCTCCCATCGCAGGCCTACCAAAATAGGCAGCTGCTAAACCAATCGGCCGCTCTTCAATAACATTATTATCCGAATCAATTCGAAAAAATTCTTGATCTGTAATGGCGTGGACTTCCACAGGCGCGGCGTGCATAGTTCTAATCGGCCCAAGTGCACTGAAATTAACTTTATTCCAAGGGTTACTGGCCGACGGCCCTCCTTTATAGCAAGCGCTAGAGGTAAACAAACATAGAACACTTATAATAAGAATAATGCGATTCATCTTTTTGTATTTAAAAAAATCTTATATGAAAATATTTCTTCTAGGATTAAAAAACAGCTTTAGGACGTATTTTTTTAAAATCAAGTGGGGAGGGGCAAGGTTGGTTAGTTTCTCGAATCTTTGATAGAAAAAGTCAAGCCAAAAATACAATTTTTTAATCTAAATGTCTAGTGCTTAAAAGGAGTAAATGATAGATAAAAGACGATATAATTAGCTATTTACTGTCATATCTAAAATTAGTGAATAAGAAGAATTTTATATTGTCAATACCTTATTGTACCTTTGATTCTTTCCCTTACAGACGCAATCTCAAGTGCTCACTCTTAGTAAATTTTTTGGAAATCACTAAAATTACATTATGCTCAAGTATCTCTTCAGCTTCATGTTACTATTATTTACAATAGTAGCCGGTGCTCAATCTCCCACTTTTAAGGCAAACTCTATTGTTGAGAACAATGTTCAACTAGTATTAGAGAAACAATTTTATAGTTTTGATTTATACCAACTACCGGTAGACGCAATTCATCAGCACGTAACTAGATCAGATCGTTCTGATTTTAAATTAAAAGGTAGCGACGAAATAAATTGGGATATTGAACTGCAAGCATATGACATCCGTAGCGATCAATATACATTGAGAGTGGCAACTGCTGAAGGAATTAAAAGAATAGATAAAGGAAAAAATATTACCTATCGTGGACAACTGGCCAACCAGGAAGAATCAGATGTTCGATTGACCATAGCAGATGGATTTTTCTATGGATTGGTTGAAACAAATAACACCACTTACTATATCGAGCCATTGTCTTACTTCGTGCAAAATGCGCCCGCTAATCAATTTGTGATATATCAAGAAGTGGATGTTATTCCTCAATCTGGAAAATCTTGTGGAGTAACCGAAGCACAACAACGAAAAGCAGAAATCGAAGCTGCTGGAAAAAAGAAAAATAACGTTAATACGCTCTCTGCAGTAGGGCCTTGTTTTGAGGTAGAAATGGCCATCGCAAGTGATTTTTCTATGTTTACTAAATATGGAAATTCAACCCCAAACGTTCAGAATCATAATATTGCGGTAATGAACAATGTGCAAAACAATTACGATGATGAGTTTAACAATGAACTAAGATTTGTTATTGTAGAAAATTTCGTTTCTAATTGTAGTTCTTGTGATCCTTGGTCTAATACTACGGATGCTGGTGATTTATTAACTGAGTTTAGAAGTTGGGGAAATAGTGGAGGATTTAGTGTTACTTATGATGTTGCACAACATTGGACAAACAGAAATTTTGATGGACCTACCATCGGTATTGCCTGGGTGGGAGCGGTTTGTACTAGTAGCCGTTATCATTGTTTACAAGACTTTAGTAACAATGCGCAGTCATTAAGAGTATTAACTTCTCACGAATTAGGACACAACTTCGACTCTTTCCATGATAATAACACTAGTTGTATCATGTCTCCTTCTGTTAATACCTCGACTTGTTGGTCCAATCAGTCTACTAATGCAATTAATGCTTATTCTGGAGGACTCGTTGGTGGTTGTTTAACTGCTTGTCAATCTAACGTTCCACCACCGGTCGTAAGTTTTACTGCCAATCCAAGCAGTGGTTGTGAGCCATTAGTGGTAGCATTTACAGATGATTCTACCAATGATCCTGATTCGTGGAACTGGACTTTTCCTGGAGGAGATCCAGCTACTTCCTCTGATCAGAATCCTATTGTTACTTACAACATAGCAGGTACCTATTCAGTTACATTGGAAGTTGCCAACGCTGGAGGAAGTGATTCTGAAACTATCAACGGTTTTGTAAATGTTGCACCTCTCCCAATCGCTGATTTTGAAACTTCAATCGATTTAGGATTGGTTGATTTTGTTAATACTTCTCAAAATGGACTTACCTATTTTTGGGATTTTGGGGATGGAAATACTAGTACCGCTTTTGAACCTAATAACGTTTATAGTGAAAGCGGATTCTATGATGTAGTATTTACTGTTTTTAATGATTGTGGAGAACAGTCGACTACTAGAACTATTCAAATAATTTTACCTCCTTCTGCTGATTTTTCAGGTGACGTAATATCAGGCTGTGCGCCCTTAGTAGTGGAGTTTACAGATAATTCTACCAACTTACCTGAAGAATGGTTTTGGACTTTCGAAGAAGGAAGCCCCGCAACGTCTGACTTCCAAAATCCGATGGTTTTGTTTCCAATTCCTGGTACTTTTACAGTAAACTTAGATGTCTTTAACGCTAGTGGATCTGATTCTTATGAAATCATCGATTATATTACGGTATTGGGGATTCCAGAACCTAATTTTATTTTTGGTCTAAATAATCTAGAAGTAAACTTTATCAATAATTCTACTAGCGCAACTAGTTATAGTTGGGATTTTGGTGATGGAAACACCAGTACAGATGAAAATCCAACGCATACTTATACACAAGGTGGAAATTATGATGTCATGTTAATTGCATTTAATGATTGTGGAACCAATGTAATTACACAGACCATCTCTTTACTTGTTCCTCCGCAAGCTGGCTTTGGGGCAGATGTCGTTAGTGGTTGTGCACCTTTAACGGTTAATTTTATAGATGAATCTATTGGAGCTACTTCTTGGGATTGGACTTTCGAAGGAGGAAATCCTGCGACATCTTCCGATCAAAATCCAATAGTTGTTTTTAATAACCCTGGTGATTTTACCGTAAGCTTAACGGCTACAAATAGTGCTGGAAATTCATTCATTAATACAGAGGATTTTATTACAGTACTTGCTGGTCCAACTGGAAGCTTTACAAGTAGCTCAGATGAGAACACCGTAACGTTTGCGAATACGTCAACGAATGCGACGAGTTATAGTTGGGACTTTGGAGATGGTGAAACTAGTACAGTAACCAATCCAACCCATACATATCCAGACGATGGTCAGTACACGGTGGTTTTAACGGCGACGAATGATTGTGGTTCGGAAACTACGGAACAAATAGTAACAACATCGTCGGCCCCACAAGCTGCGTTTACCTCAAGTGGAAC